>DATLGF010000330.1:0-4723 GCA_035540575.1 Noviherbaspirillum sp. | reverse complement strand
GGGATCATCAGCGGCGACATGAAGAAGGCCATCAGCGCGCCGCGGCCCGGAAAGCGGTAGCGCGACAGCGCCAGCGCGCCGGGTACCGCGAGCACCACCGCGACACTGGCCGAAGCCAGCCCCAGCCACAGCGACATCCAGAACGCGTTGACGATGTCGGTCGCGTCCAGGATCGCGTAGAACCAGCGCAGCGAGAGGCCGTCGGTCGGCAGCGAGATGTAGCCCTTGTCGGTGAACGACACGGCGATCACGATCAGCAGCGGCGCGGTGATGAAGCCGATGAAGAGCGCGTGATAGAGCAGCGAGAAAAATCCGTTCTTGCGCATGGGGTCTCCTTCAGGATTCGAACACGGTGCGATAGCGCCGCTCGATCAGGCGGTTGCAGCCGAGGATGATCACGACGTTCGCGATCAGCAGCAGCACCGCGATGGTGGCGCCGAGCGGCCAGTTCAGCGTGCTCAGGAACTCGTCGTAGGCCGCCGAGGCGACCACCTTCAGGCGCCGTCCGCCGAGGATGGCCGGGGTTGCGAAGGCCGATGCCGCCAGCGCGAACACGATGATGCCGCCCGACAGGATGCCCGGCAGGATCTGCGGCAGGATCACGCGGCGGAATACCGTGAACGGCGAGGCGCCCAGCGAAAGCCCGGCGTTCTCGACCTGCGGATCGAGCTTCTGCAGCGCCGCCCAGACCGCGATCACCATGAACGGAATCAGCACGTGGGTGAGGGCGATCGTCACGCCGGTCATCGTAAACAGCAGCCGGATCGGCTCGTCGGTAATGCCCAGCGCCTGCAGCGCGGTGTTGATCAGGCCATTGTTTCCGAGCAGGATCGCCCAGCCTAGCGTGCGCACCACCACCGAGATCAGCAGCGGACCGAGGATCACGACCAGGAACAGGCCGCGCCAGGGGCTCTTCATGCGCGCGAGGATGATGGTCTCGGGCACGCCGAACACAATCGACAGTAGCGTCACCGCCAGCGCCAGCCCGCCGGTGCGCAGGAAGATCTCGTGGTAGTAGTCGTCGGAGAACACTTCCCAGTAATGGGCCAGCGTGTACTCGGGCATCACGCCCTGCGTGCCGTCGAACACCCGGAACGACAGGATGGCCGTCAGCACCAGTGGCACCAGCAGCAGGCCGACGAAGAGCAGCAGGGCCGGCGCCGACAGCAGCCAGGGGGCGGCGGTACTGCGGTTTTCAACCGTGCTAGCCATGTGCAGTCTCCGCCGACAGCACGCGCAGGTCTTCATCGGCCCAGGCCAACGCCACCATCTCGCCCTCGGCGGGCGGGGTGATGCCGGAATTCGGAATGCTTGCGCGCAAAAGGCCCAGCACGGTTTCAACTTCCAGCATCCAGTAGCTGCCCAGGAACACGCGCGTCTTCACGCGTCCGGACAGGCCGCCGGATCCGGGCGCCTGCAGGCGCACCTTCTCCGGGCGCACATAAACGTTGACCGCGGTGCCGACTTCGCGGCCTTCATGGGGTACGCGCGCAATCGAATCGCCGAGCCGCACTTCGCAGCAGTGGTCGTGGCGCGCCAGCACGAGGCCCGGAATCGAATTGATCTTGCCGAGGAAGGCCGACGCAAACGGCGACTCAGGCCGCTCGTAGGCTTCCACCGGGGTGCCGAGCTGGACGATGCGACCGCCGTACATCACGGCGATGCGGTCGCTCATCGTCAGCGCCTCGGCCTGGTCGTGCGTGACCAGGATGGTGGTGATGCCGAGGTGGCGCTGGATCGCGCGCAGCTCGATATGCATTTCCTCGCGCAGCTTGGCGTCGAGGTTGGACATCGGTTCGTCCAGCAGCAGCACGTGCGGGCGGATCGCCAACGCACGGGCAAGGGCGACGCGCTGGCGCTGGCCGCCGGACAATTCCTTCGGATAACGTTTGTCGAGACCGTTCAGGCGCACCAGTTCCAGCGTCTCGGCGATGCGCTTCTCGCGCTCGGCCCTGGGCATGCCGCGCATCTCCAGGCCGAAACCGACGTTCTCGCCCACCGTCATGTGCGGGAACAGCGCGTAGCTCTGGAACACAATGCCCATGCCGCGCTTTTCCGGACGCAGCCTGGTGATGTCCTTGCCGTCCACGAGAATGCGTCCGCGGGTCGGCTCCACGAAACCGGCCACCATCTGCAGCGTGGTGGTCTTGCCGCAGCCGGACGGGCCGAGCAGGGAGAGGAATTCGCCGCGTTCGATCTCAAGGCTCATGCTTTCGACGGCCGTGAAATCTCCAAACCTCTTCGCGAGGCTGTCCAGGGTCAGGAATGTCATGGGGTAGATCTCGGGTGTAGATGATGCAAGCCGCGGGAGCGACACTGTGGATGGTGTCGCATTGAAGGAGGCGACAGAGACGGCTGGCGCCGCGCATGCCACCTCCAGCGCTACGGTTGCTTAACGCTCCACCGTCCGGTTCCAGCGGTTGGTCCACTCGGCGCGCTTCTCGTTGACCGCGCTCCAGTTGGTTGCGATCAGCTTGCCGACCTGCTGTTCGCCGTACGGCACCTTGGCGGCGACGGCGGGCGACAGATTGGCCTTCTTGTTGGTCGGACCCCAGCCCTGGCTGTCGGCCAGCATCGCCTGGACTTCAGGCGTGAGCAGGTACTGGATGAATGCCTGGGACTGCGCCGACACGTCGCTCTGCACCACCGGGCAGGCGGCGACCATCAGCGCCAGCGCGCCTTCCTTCGGATACACGAACTCGACAGGGAAGCCGGTGTCCTTCAGCGCCTGCACGCGGCCGCTGCCCCATACCGCGAGGGTCACGTCGCCGTTCTGGAACAGCTCGGTCATCTTGCCCGGAGAGGGTTCCCATGCCAGCACGTTCGGCGCGACTTCCTTGGTCATCGCGGCAAAGCCGGGCTCGATGTTGGTGTCGCCGCCACCGCGCAGCTTGGCGAACATGGTCAGCGTCTGCAGGCCGTAGGTGTTGGAGATCGGCGGAATCGCAACCTTCTGGCGGAAACGCTTGTCGGTCAGGATTTCCCACGAATCCGGGGCGGCCAGGCCGGCCTTCTTGAAGGCTTCCGGATTGTAGGCGAGGCCGGTCGCGACCACGCCGACGGCGACCGCGTTGTCGCCCATGCGGGCCAGGCTGTAGAGGTCGTTGTAGACCGGCGCGGCCTGGACCTTGTCGCAGAAGCCGAACTGCATTGCCTGGTACATCGGGCCGTCGTCAAGCAGCACCACGTCCAGTTCCTGACGGGCGCGCTGGGCCTGCAGCTTTGCCAGCGTGTCGGTGGAGTTACCGGTCACGTAAACGATCTTGACGTTGTGCTTGGCCTCGAACGCCGGGATGATCTTTTCCTTGAACAGCTTCTCGGTCGAGCCGCCATAGGCGCCGAGATAGAGGGTCTGCTGTGCATGCGCGGCGGTGACGCCGGCGGCCAGCATCGCGGCCAGGGCCAGTTGCTTGATTGCCATGTGTTCACTCCAACAAGTTGATTGAGGTCCCGAGCTTTTATGACGACTTGATGACAAGTTCCGGGTGCAACAAAGACTAATTCCGGAATTCGGGAAAGAAAAATCACTTTTTTTCGGTCGCGCATAACATTGGGTTATAGAATTGCGGCCCATGAAGATCCGCCAGCTTGAAGCCTTTCGTGCGCTCGTCATCGGCCAGACCGTCACCCAGGCCGCGCGCATGCTCTACATTTCGCAGCCGGCGGTAACCCGGCTGATTGCCGACCTGGAACAGGATGTCGGTTTCGCGCTGTTCGAGCGCAAGCGCGGGCGGCTGTACCCGACCGCCGAGGGCCTGGCGCTGTACGAAGAGGTCGAGCGCTCGTTCATCGGGATGGAGCGCATCCAGAGCACCGCCGCCGGAATCAAGGCGTCGAGCGTCGGCATGCTGCAGATCGCCGCCGCGCCGGCCTTGTCGCTGTCGTTCCTGCCGCGCGCGATCTCGGCGTTCATCCGCAATCACCCCGATGTGAATTTTTCGCTAACGAGCAATACCTCGCGCGCGGTGGTGGACATGGTGATGAAGCAGCGCTGCAGCGTGGGTTTCGTGATCCTGCCGATGAACTACCCGAGCATGCACGGCGAGCTGCTGATCAACACGGACCTGCTGGCGGCCATGCCTGCCGGGCACCGACTCGCCGACAAGGAAGTGATCACGCCGACCGACTTCGACGGCGAGCGCTATGTATCGAACCCGCGCGACCTGCAGTCGCGCCTGCAGGCCGATGCCTTGTTTGCATCATTCGGCGTCGAGCGCAAGCTGCAGATCGAGACCCAGATCAATGCCGGCGTGTGTGCATTCATCGAGGCGGGGCTGGGCGTCGCGCTGGTGGACCCGGTCACGGCGCTCGACTATATCGGCCGCGGCGTCGTGTTCAGGCGCTTCGAACCGACGCTGCAGACCGAATTCCAGGTGTTGTATCCGTCGGAGCGGCCGCCGTCGATCCTCGTGCGCGCGTTCGTGTCGCACGTGCGCAGGTTCCTGCAGGCGGAGCTGGAGGAGAGGATTTATCGGCGGATTTGATGCGGTCGCGGTGACTGGACCGCGCCAAAACCTCACCCCACCCAGACCTCCCGCACGATCTCGGTCGCGCCGGCGATCGCCGGCTCATCCCCGCGTTCCTTCAGATGAACGAACGACAAGGTCGATTTCCGCGATCCGTTCTCCCATAACACCAGCTCGTTCGACGCCGCCACGCTCAGGGCCACGTCCTCGCGCAGCAGCGCCAGGCCGACGCCTGCCGTGACCAGATTGATGATCGT
>DATLGF010000329.1:0-6955 GCA_035540575.1 Noviherbaspirillum sp. | reverse complement strand
GCGCGGCAGCATTCTGGTCGTCGAAGATGAAGCCGAGGTGCGCGAGACTGCGGTGGTGTTCCTGTCCGGGCTCGGCTACACGGTATTCCAGGCCCAGGACGGGGCGACCGCGTTGGCCTTGATCGAAAGCGGGCTGGTGGTCGATCTACTGTTTACCGATGTGATCATGCCAGGGACGGTGCGCAGCGGCGAATTGGTGAAGCACGCGCGCCAGAAACTGCCGCGCCTGCAGGTGTTGTTCACTTCGGGTTATCCGGAAGGGGAGCTGGCGCGCGACGGCAAGCTGGAGGCGCATATCCGGCTGCTGAAGAAGCCGTACGGCGGCGAGGCGCTGGCGCGGGAAATCGCGCAAATGCTCGAGCCCGAGCGTGTCGGCGAGGGAGAATGAAACGCGTCGGGAACCTTAGGGACGCGGCATGTAGCGCATCGACCCCGGCGGCGGTTCGTTCAGCACCGCCCAGAAGATCCCGAGATCGGCGATCGCCTGCACGAATTCACTAAACTCCACCGGCTTGACCACATAGGCGTTGACGCCGAGTTCGTAGCTTCGCAGCAGGTCCTGCTCCTCGCGCGAGGAAGTGAGCATCACCACCGGTATGCTCTTCAACGGCGGCGTCTCGCGGATATGGCGCAGCACTTCCAGGCCGTCTACCTTCGGCAACTTCAGGTCGAGCAGGATCACGGCGGGATTGCCCGCCGGTCGGTGCGCATAGTCGCCGCTGGCGTTCAGGTACGACAAGGCCTCGGCGCCGTCGCGCACCACCACCACGTCGTTGGCGAGCTTGCTTTTTTCCAGCGCGATCAGTGTCAGCTCCAGATCGTTTGGGTTGTCTTCGACCAGCAGGATGGGTTTGAGCATGGAGCGTCTAGTCAGTGGGTAGTTGTTTCGGGAGGGAGAAGGTGAATACCGCGCCTTCCCCGATTACGCTATCGGCCCATACGCGGCCGCCGTGCCGTTCGACAATGCGTTGCACGTTCGCCAAGCCGATTCCCGTTCCTTCGAATTCCTCGTAACGGTGCAGGCGCTGAAAAACGCCGAACAGCTTGTGCTTGTACTCGGTATTGAAGCCGACCCCATTGTCGCGCACTTGCACAACGGTTTCCTCGTCCGAGCTGTGCGCGCTGATCGAAATCCGCGCCTGGGGTTTCGGCCGCGTGTACTTGACGGCATTGGAGAGCAGGTTGCGCAGCGCCAGCAACAGAAAGCGCGGGTCTGCCTGGACGATGGGCAGCGGACTGACTTCCCAGTGCAGTTCCCGCCCCTTGGCCTCGTCGGCGAGATGTTCGATACAGGATGCGACCAATTCGTTCAGGTCGACTGTGCCTGGGCGCAGCGAGGCGCGTCCCATTTGCGAGAAACTGAGCAGGTCGTCGACCAGTTTGCCGGCAAAGCGGGCCGAGTCCTTGATATTGCGGACGTACCGCTGGCCGCGTTCGGACAGTTGGCCTTCCTCCAGTTCGAGCAGCAGATCGCTGTAACCGGCGATGTGGCGTAGCGGCGCGCGCAGATCGTGCGACACCGAATAGGAGAAAGATTCCAGCTCCTTGTTGGCGCGCCCGAGCTCCTCGGCCAGCTCGGCCATCTGCTCCGCGCGCTCCAGCACCACGCCCAGGAGCGCGGCACGGAATTCGTTTGCGCACTCGATCTCGCTCGGGCGCCAGGCGGCCGAGCGGCCGCGCACGGTTTCGCGCCAGCTGTCGAAACTGGCGCGCGGTGTCAGCACAGCCGACGGCACGGCGCCGGCCTCGTCTTTGAGGTGCGGATTGCCCGCCCAATCGATGGTATGCACGATCTCCGGACGGAACCAGATGAGGTAATGCCGGTGCAGGCTGGAAATCGGCAGGGCCAGAATGCCGCTGGCGTGGCGGGCCATCGATGCCGCTTCCGGCATCAACTGCGCCAGCGCATCGGTGTGGAAGGCCTCGTCGTGCGGACGCGCGGCCAGCCATTCGACGATCTTGTGAATGTCGGCCTCGGGCGGGGCGTCGCCGAAGCGCACGACGCGCTGTTCAAACACGACGGCGGCCCCGCTGGCGCTGGCAAAGCGCAGCAACTGCGGCGAAATCGCTGTGATGTTGTCGATGAAATCCGGGCCTCGCGTCAGCCCCGCCAGCATGGCCACGAGCAGGCTGCGCAGTTCGAGCCGGTGATGCGCTTGCGCCCGCTCTTCGCACGATTCGATGCGCAGCGCGAGTATCTGCGCCAGTTGTTCGCACCCCGTGCGCACTTCGAACGGAACGTGGCGCGGATGCGCGTGGTGGCAGGAGATCAATCCCCACAGCCGACCTTTGACCACCAGCGACACCGACATCGAAGCCAGTGTGCCCATATTGCGCATGTACTGCAGATGGATGGGTGAGACGCTGCGCAGTGCCGCATAGGACAGATCGGTCGGCGCCCCGGTCAAGGCATTGTCGGCCGGGATCAGCGGCGCCGGCTCGTAGTCGGCGTTCGGGATCAGGCGGATACGGTTCGCCAGGTACAGTTCGCGCGCCTGCAGCGGAATATCCGAGGCGGGAAAGCGCTGGTTGAGGTAGGAGTGATAACCATCGTCGCGCGCCTCGGCGAGCACGATGCCGTGACCGCACTCGTCGAAACGGTAGACCAGTACACGACCGAAGCCGGTGGCCCCCTTGATCGCCTGGGCGGCATGTTCGCTCATCGTCATGATCGAGTCGTTCGCGGTGAGCGTGCCGAGGAAGGAGCCGAGCAAGGGATAAAGCAGCCGGAAATCTGCCGACACGGCGCGCGCGGCCGGCTCGAACTCGAGCACCAGCAGTGCGTCATGGTGGTGGCCGAGCACGTCGAACGGGCCGCTCTCGAGCCGCACCACGCCGAGGTAATAGGGTTGCCTGCCGCTTGCACGGCAGAGCGCATCGAGCAGATCGGCCTCGTTGTCTTGGCCCACCGCGGTGGCCAGTCGCGCGCCGATCAGGTCGCCGGCTTGCCTGCCGAGGAAGCGGCCGGCATTGGCGCTGAGCTGGACGATGGTGTGTTCACTCGGGTGCAGGGCGAGCAGAAAGCCGTGCGGCTGGATGGCGCCGGGGATGCGGATCGGTTCCTGCGCACACAGTGCGGGATCGGGTTGGGGCGCGGCAATGGGATCGTCACTCATGTCTGGTCCGGCGTCGTCGGATAGGAAGCGCAGGTGCACTCCCGGCTGCCGCACAGTTCAAACCATACATTCAACGATTCGAATGCGCCGACCGCGGCGGCGGCGGCTTGCGCGCGCGCGTCGGGTGTCTCCAGTGCCCGTTCCAGGCAGGCTATAAACGTTTTCCAGCTCAGGCCCGCGTTGGCTCCGTAGCCCTCCAGCCAGGCGGGCGACCAGGGAGCGAGCGCCGGTGCAAGCGACTTGCCCAGTACGCGCGTGCCGAGCTGGGCCCCTTCGACCACGTAGGCCACGCCATAGCGCTCTGCGACTCCGTCCAGCGCCGGCGCGTAGTCGCAGCGCGGCAGCGCATCGCGCGCCTCTTCGTCAAATCCCAGCGATTCCAGATCCTGCGCGAGGGCCCGCAACTTGGCACGGCGCTGCGTGACTTCAAGCGGGGCAGGCCAGTCGTACGACCAGAGCCGGTCTTCGAAGCTGCAGTGCCAGCCCCACAGTGCGACCAGGTAAGCGCGGAACTCGTCGTGACCGGCTCCCGGCTGCACAATCCTCAAGCCGCGTTCCAGGCGGGTGTGGAGCGGGGCAGTGGCAAGGCGCAGGAGGGAAAGCGCGGACGAATCGGTGGGCATAGTTTCCATGCGAAGACGGCGCAACTACGCCCAAGCTTATACAGCCGGAAATTCTACTATCAATGGGGCCGTGGCGTGGCACGGGCGGCCGTGGCGGCTTGTGGTTCAGGCAAGCGGGCCGAGCATCCATGCGCCGCCCGCAGCGAGCGCGGCGCCGGTGGTCGGCAGGGCGGCTTTCCAGCGCGCCAGCAGCGGTCCGGCCTTCAGGCCGGCCTGCAGCAGCAGCAGCGTGGTGAAGAGGAAGCCGGCGAAGTACTGCCAGGCGCTGGCGCCGACGGGAAGCTCGGCGCCATGCGCGTAGCCGTGAAAGGCGGCAAAGACGGCGACTGCCAGCGCGCCGGCGGCCGGCGCCATCTGCACGCGAAAGGCGATCAACAGGCCGACCAGCAGGACCGATCCGGCGATGCCGGGTTCGAGGGCCTGCAACGGCATTCCGGCCAACCCGGCCAGTGCCGCCAGTCCCATCGCGCCGACGAAGCTGGCCGGCAGCAGGCGCTGGCCGGCCAAGCTTGCTTGCGAAGCCCAGATGCCGGTCGCGAGGATGGCCAGCAGGTGATCGATGCCCAATAGCGGATGGAGCAGTCCGGACACGACGCCCTCGCCGTGGCCGGGATGGGCATGGGCACTGGCGGTGGCGAGCAGGGCGGCCAGTGCGAGGCTGGCCCGTGGCCAGGCCATGCGTGCGCAGGTGTTCTTCTTCATGGTGTTCCTTCCCATATTTGATCGAGCGGTAGGTCGCGGCGCCCCAGAACGGATGGATGCGCCGGTTGCCGCGCTCAGCGTCCTTGTGCACGGGGCCGGCTGAGCAGCAACAGCGGCGTTCCTGTAAGCACGTTGTGAGCCATGCGCAGATACGGTGCATGCATGAAATAAATGCGCGCCACTGCACCGAGTTCTCGCGAAAGCTTGCTCTTGCTGCACCAGTGTGGCGCCGGCGTGCACTGAAATAACTCTGCATTGCTCCAGTCCGCATGGTGAATACGCATTCCATGCGGTGGCACAACTTGTGCTCTAACGGTTCCTGCGAGCAATCGCACCCGGATTCCACGCCCCCACCTCTACTCAGGAGCTCTCCATGTCTCGTCGTACCGTCCTCAAGGCGACCGCCGCCGCCGCCCTGACCCTCATGACCTCGGCAATGATGCCGAGCGCCATGGCATCCGACACCATCAAGGTCGGTATCCTGCACTCGCTGTCCGGCACCATGGCCATCTCCGAAACCACGCTGAAGGATGTGGCCCTGATGGCGATCGAGGAGATCAATGCCAAGGGCGGTGTGCTTGGCAAGAAGCTCGAGCCGGTCGTGGTCGATCCGGCTTCCAACTGGCCGCTGTTTGCGGAGCGCGCGCGCCAGTTGATCAGCCAGGACAAGGTGGCGGTGGTGTTCGGCTGCTGGACTTCGGTGTCGCGCAAGTCGGTGCTGCCGGTGTTCAAGGAACTGAACAGCCTGCTGTTCTATCCGGTGCAGTACGAGGGCGAGGAACTCGAGCGCAACGTGTTCTACACCGGCGCCGCGCCGAACCAGCAGGCCATCCCCGCGGTGGAATACCTGATGTCGAAGGAAGGCGGCGGCGCCAAGCGCTTCGTGCTGCTCGGCACCGACTATGTCTACCCGCGCACCACCAACAAGATCCTGCGTGCCTTCCTGAAGTCCAAGGGCGTGAAGGATTCCGACATCGACGAGGTCTACACCCCGTTCGGCCATTCCGACTACCAGACCATCGTCGCCAACATCAAGAAATTCTCCGCCGGCGGCAAGACTGCGGTGATCTCCACCATCAACGGCGATTCCAACGTGCCGTTCTACAAGGAGCTCGGCAACGCCGGCATCAAGGCGACCGACGTGCCGGTGGTGGCATTCTCGGTCGGTGAGGAAGAGCTGCGCGGCGTCGACACCAAGCCGCTGGTCGGCCACCTCGCTGCATGGAACTACTTCCAGTCGGTGAAGAGCCCGGAGAACGACGAGTTCGTGAAGAAGTGGAGGGCCTACGCCGTTGCCAAGAAGTTGCCGAACGCCGCGACCGCGGTGACCAACGACCCGATGGAGGCGACCTATGTCGGCATCCACATGTGGAAGCAGGCGGTCGAGAAAGCCGGCTCCACCGATACCGACAAGGTGATCGCTGCCATGGGCGGCCAGACCTTCAAGTCACCGTCGGGCTACACGCTCACCATGGACAAGACCAACCACCACCTGCACAAGCCGGTGATGATCGGCGAGATCCGTCCCGACGGCCAGTTCGACATCGTCTGGAAGACCAAGGGCCCGATCCGCGCCCAACCGTGGAGCCCGTTCATCCCGGGCAACGAGGCCAAGCAAAAGCTGTAACAGGAGGACGGGAACGGGGCGACGTCTCCCGCCCCGTTCCGCTCCCCCGCTTCTCCTACGGGATGAGGCGCATTCAGCCGGAGCCTGTCTCCACGCCTGGCTCCGGCTTTTTTTTCGTCCGCAGTGATCGCGGTGTACGTAACGGCGCGTGCATCGAAAAGTGATGAAACCTCTACGACATCTCCTGATCGCCCTCTGGCTGTGCGGCCTCTCGGTGGCGGCCCATGCCGCGATCGACCCGCAACTCCTGAAACCCCTGGCCGGCGACGATCCGGACGCACGCATCGAGGCGGTCAACGAGATTGCCGCGCTCGGCAGCGACGATGCCTATCGTGTGCTGAGCGCGCTGCGCAACTACGGTCTGTATGCGACCGGTGACGGCAGCGTGCTGGTGGTCGACGGCAGCAGCGCCTGGAATCCCGCCACCGGCGAAACCGGCCCGGTTCCGGCCGACGCCGACAGCATCACGGTCAACAACCGCCTGCGCAACGTGCTGCAGGGCGCGCTGTCCGGCTTCCGCCTGTTTTCTCCGGACCGTAACGTGCGCCTGGCCGCTGCGCAGGAGATGCAGCGCAACGCCGATGCCGGCCAGCTGCCGCTGATCGAGCAGGCGCTGGAAAAGGAAACCGATGCGCGCATCAGGGACGTGCTCGAACAGGCTGCAGCAATGGCGCGGCTGGAATCGGACGATCCGGCGCTGCGCCGCAGCGCGATCGAGGCGCTCGCAGGCAGTTCCAACGCGAGCCTGGTGCCGACGCTGCGCCGCCTGCTGGAAAAAGATGCCTCGGGCGAGTACATCGAGCCGGATGCGGGCGTGCGCGATGCCGCCCATGCAACGGTCAGGCAGATCAGCGCGCGCCTGAAGCGCAATGAGTTCATCTCCAACC
>DATLGF010000328.1:0-3966 GCA_035540575.1 Noviherbaspirillum sp. | reverse complement strand
AACGCAGTGAGGGCGGCCCGCGTCAGGGACCTCATCGGCCCAGCATTCGACGCCGCGTACCAAGCGGATGAGATTCCTCGCTTCGCTCGGAACGACAATGTTGGGGATCATCGCCAAACTACTGTCGTCCGGAACGCAGTGAGGGCGGCCCGCGTCAGGGACCTCATCCGCCTGATAAGCGAAGCGCCCAACTCCTGACTCCTGCCCCTGCCACGCCGACGCCCGCCCCTACACCACCACCTCCTGCCCCGCCAGCCGCATCCTCAGGAACTCCGCCACCTGCTCCGGCGGCATCGGTTTGGCAAAGTAGTACCCCTGCATCGTGTCGCAGCCCGCATTGCGCAGGAACAGCAGCTGCTGCTCGTTCTCCACACCTTCGGCCACCACCGACAGGCCGAGGTTGTGCGCCATCGCGATGATGGCGCTGGTGATCGCTTCATCGTCGCGGTCGCCCGGAACGTCGCGTACGAAGGTGCGGTCGATCTTCACCTGCTCCACCGGAAAGCGCTTCAGGTAGGCCATCGATGAATAGCCGGTGCCGAAATCGTCGATCGACAGGCGGATACCTTCGGTCTGCAGCCGGTGCAGCAGCGCGACGTTGGCCAGCACGTTGTCCATCAGTACCGACTCGGTGATCTCGAGCTCCAGTTGGCGCGGTGCGACCTTGTGATCGCGCAGCGCGTCGAGGATGTCCTGCATCAGATGCGGGTCGCGCGTCTGGCGTGCCGACAGGTTCACGGCCACCTGCACGTTGCCCAGGCCCCCGTCCCGCCAGGCCGCGATCTGGGCGCAGGCCTGGCGCAGCACCCAGCGGCCGATCGGGACTATCAGCCCGCTCTCCTCGGCGACCGGGATGAATTCCTGCGGCGGAACCTGGCCGAGCTCGCCATTGTTCCAGCGCAGCAGCGCCTCGAGGCCGACCAGCCGGCCGGTGCGCAGACTGACCTGGGGCTGGTAATGCAACTGCAGCTCCCCGCGCTCGACGGCCTTGTGCAGGTGCATCTCCAGCGCCCGGCGCTTCTGGATCCGGCGATCGAGCTCCGGATGGAAGCTCTCGTAGGCATTCTTGCCCTTGCCCTTGGCCTGGTACATCGCCGTATCGGCGTTGCGCATCAGGGTTTCGACGTCTCCGGCGTCATCCGGATAGCGGCTGATGCCGACGCTCGCCGTCACGTAGATCTCGTTGCCGTCGACATTGAACGGCTCGGCCAGCCCGGTCATGAGCTTCTGCGCCGCCGCCTGCGCCGCCGAATAACTGGCCGCCTGCTGGATGATCGCGAATTCGTCGCCGCCTATGCGGCATATCTCCTCGCCGCCGGACAGGCATGCGAGCAGGCGCTGCGCGACCTGGTGAAGCAGCCGGTCTCCGCAGTGGTGGCCGAGGGTGTCATTGACGATCTTGAAGTTGTCCAGGTCGATCAGCAGCAGCGACGCGCCGCCGCCGTGGCGATCCACCTGTGCGAGCGTCTGCGCCAGCCTTTCATTGAACGCGTGGCGGTTCGGCAGCCCGCTGACAGGGTCGATATGCGCCAGGTATTCGAGATGCGATTCGGCCTTGCGCACCACGCCACGCATGCGGGCAACCAGCAGCCAGGCCACGATGAACGAGCCGAACGCGATCGCCAGTGTCAGGCTGGCAAAGCCGGCGATACGACCGTAGATCTGTTCGAGCGTGAGGTGCAGCACGAGCACTCCGACCTCGCGCCCGTCGACAAAGATGGGATGCGCCAGTTCGAGACGGCTCGGCGTGAGCGCATGATCGGTTGTGAGCACGTTGCGCAGCGCCGGAACCACGTCGGCGCCGTCGCGCCGGTAGCCGGCCACCAGCGTGCCGTCAGTCGCATACACGGCTGCCGAGACGATGCTTGGCGCGCTATTGAGCGCGGCCAGCGTTTCATAGGCGGCGCGCGCATCGTCAAAGAGCAGCGGCGCGGCGCTGTTGTCGCCGACGATGCGGGCCTGCACGCGCGCATCCTCGATCAGGTCGTCGCGCAGCGCCAGAAACTGGAACAGGATCAATAGCACGCTGGCAACCAGCAGCGCGGCGCCGGCCGAGACCAGGTTGGCCCGGTACATCCAGCGCCCCAATGGCAAGCGTGTGCGGGTGTGCATGGTCATCGTACGGTACGCGCCAGCCGCAACAGGCGCGAGCTGAGCTTCAGGTTGGAACGGCGCGCGGCGGCCGTGTCGACATCGAACACCAGCCGGTCGCCCTCGCGCGCGAGGGCGATGATGCTGCCGGCGACTTCCGGGCCGTCGGCGATGGTGAGGACGGGCAGCGCGCGTGCGGCGGCAATCAGTGCGCCCCCGCGTGCGCGGTCGGCGTCGTCAAGCACCAGGGCATCGCATCCGCGCAGGCCATCGACAGCTGTCAGCACGCGTACCGCCATCCTGCGTCCGCGCACCGGCTTGTCGGTGAGCGCTTGCAAGGGCTCGCGCAGACCGCTGGCCGGATTCACGCAGACATTCAGCGCCCCGCCCTCGAACCCAGCCTCGGCCGGCCATTCGGTAAACAGCGTGAAGTTGTAGATGAATGCGGCCTTCAGGTCCGGTTCGGCAACCGGCTGCGCCCCCGCATGCGCCGGAACGGCGAACAGCCAGGCCGCCGCAAGCGCGCCTGCCAGGCGCCGCGGACCAGACGACGGTGTCGCACCACGCTCAGAACGCATAACCCAGGCGCAGCCATACCGTGCGCCCGTCCTGGGCGATGGCGTCCTGCGCGTGTTCTGCCGTGCCGGGATCGGCATGGCGGCGGTTGAACAGGTTGTAGACGCTGAGTCCGGCCTCCAGCCCCGGCCCCAGCCGAACCGAGGTCAGCGTCAGATTGGCAAGCCAGTAGCCGTCGACTTGCCCGCCGCTCAAGGTATTTCTTGGGCCGACATAGCGCGCTTCGATGCCGCTGCGCCACGTCCCGCCGAAGACCGGGGCCGACAAGTTGAAGGCCGCCAGGCGCCGCGGCGAATTCGGCAGCGCCTCGCCGCTGATGGCGTCGCGGGTTTGCTGCAGGCTGAGATTGGTGCGCAGGCGCATCCCTGTGCTCCATGCCTTCTCCAGCTCTATCCCTATGCCCTGCGCCTGTGCACGGTCGATGTTCTCGAACATCACCAGACCATCCAGGGGATCCACCCGCAATGCGATCAGATCGCGCACCTTGTTGCGGAACAGCGTGGCGGAGATGCGCGCGCTTGGCGACAGGTAGTGCTCGACGATCAGCTCGCCCGAGCGAATGCGCTCAGGCCCCAGCTCTGGATTCGCCTTGTGCCCGCCGGCCATGCGCAGGTCGTAATAGAGCTCGTAGGCGTTCGGCGCGCGAAACGCGGTGGCGTAGACGGCCTTCAGCGTCGTTGCCGCGCTGAGCTGATAGACCAGGCCCAGGCGGGGATTGAATGCGCTGGCGTTGCTGGAATGCTTGTCGTAGCGAAGGCCGGCGTTGAGCAGTAGGTTCTCGCGCAGACGCCATTCATCCTGCGCGAACACGCCCCAGCGGTGCCCGTCGCGGCGCGAATCGAGATACGACAGGAAGGGGTCCACATCGAAGATCGCCTGGTCGCGCCGGTAGTCGTTCTGGAACTCCGTGCCCAGCACGAGCTTGTGTCCGTCATGCGCGCTCGTCAGCCGCAGTTCGCCGCCCCACCAGCGGCCGCGCGAGGTGTCGCGGTTGATCGTGACGGGCGGGTAGTCATAGATGTAGTCGCCATCGTAATCATGGCTGCCCCAGAACAGGCGCGACGCCAGCTCGGTGCCGGCAGACAGGCCGTGCCGGTACCCGATGTCGACCATGGTGTGGGTATCGGTGGTATGAGAACGCGGGTCGTTGAACACCTGGCTGAAGGAAGCCGTGGGAACCCCCTTCGTGCGCTTGCTGTGCGCGACCGACAGGTTCAGTGCACCCATCGCGAACTTGCCGAAGAAGCGGTCGGCGCGGTCGTGGTCGAGCCCGACCGCGACGCCGTGGTTGTCCTGCGG
>DATLGF010000327.1:0-6330 GCA_035540575.1 Noviherbaspirillum sp. | reverse complement strand
CAATCACCGAATCGACTGCACGCTGGCGCGGCGCCGGGAAGGCGTTCTACTTCGGCGCGCCGCCGCAGGCGGCAGACTGCCTGGCGCGCGCCGGCGTTGACCTCGTGAGCCTCGCCAACAATCACGCGCTGGATTTCGACTACGCCGGCCTTGCCGACACCTTCCGGATTCTTCAGGCGCGCGGCATTGCCTGGGCCGGCGCCGGCGAGGACGAGCGGGCCGCGACCAGCGTAGCGACGCTCGCGCGCGGCGGGCTGCGCTTCGGCATGGCCGCGTTCTGCGATCACCAGCAGGATTTTGCGGCGGGGCCGGCTACGCCGGGGATCGCCTGGCTCGATCTCGCGGACGAGGCGGGCACGCTGCATCGCTGGCGCGCAGCGCTGGACGACCTGCATGAAGCCGGCGTCAACTGGCCGATCCTCTCGCTGCACTGGGGCTCGAATCTCGCAATACGGCCGCCGCAGCGCTTTCGCCGCCTCGCGCATGCGGCGATCGACATGGGCTGGAGAATCCTGTTCGGCCACAGCGCCCATGTCTACCAGGGCGTCGAGCTGTATCGCGGCTGTCCGATTCTCTACGCGGCCGGTGACCTGGTCGACGACTATTACGTGGACCCGGAGCTGCGCAATGACCTTCAGTTCCTGTTCGAGCTGGAGCTGGATGCCGTCCGGCTTCGCGCAATCCGGATGTGGCCGCTGCGCATCGACGACTGCCGCAGCGAACCGGCAGATCCTTCCATGTTCGCCGAGATGGCCGAGACGATGATTGGCCGCTGCGCGGAGCTGGGAACGCCGGTCGAGCGGATCGATGGCAGCTTGCAGGTGGCAGTGCCGGAACAGGCCTGAGCGCCGGCGCAGGCAATGAGGAGTCAAGCATGGGATACAAGACGATACTGGTTCACGTGGACGAAGCACGCAACATCGATACCCGCATCGCGCTGGCGGCCGAACTGGCGCTGCGCGAGGACGCGCACCTGGTCGGCGCCGCTTCGACCGGCGTCTCCCGCTATGTGTATCAGTCTATGGTTGCGAGCATCGATTCCGGTGTGATCGACGGCTACATGGATGCGCTGCAGGAACGGGCGGAACGCGCGCTGCGCCATTTCGAAGAGGTCGTGCGCCGCATCGGCGTGGCGTCCTGGGAAGCGCGGCCGGCGATGGACGAGCCGGCCGGCGGCCTGAGCCTGCAGGCGCGCTACTGCGACCTGTGCGTGCTCGGTCAGTTCGACCCGGATGAAAGCGCGCCGCTGGTCCAGCCCAATCTGCGCGAATACGTCGCGATCCATGGCGGGGCGCCGGTACTGGTCGTCCCCAATCGCTGGAACAGGACGTCGCCGGGCGAGCGCTGCCTGGTGGCCTGGAACGCGAGCGTCGATGCCAAGCACGCGCTGCAAGCCGCGATACCGATGCTGCGCGCCGCCGGATCGGTGGACATTGTCGTGTTCCAGAACGGTGAGCTGGACGAGCTGGCGGGAGAGCAGCCCGGCCTTGACGTCGCGGCCTTCCTGGCGCGGCATGGCATTCCGGTCAGCCTGCAGGAGCGGCGCGTGGACGGCGAGGTCGGCCACGCGCTGCTGGCCCTTGCCACCGAAGTGCGGGCGGACATGCTGGTCATGGGCTGCTACGGTCATTCCCGCTTTCGGGAGATCCTCCTCGGCGGCGCCACGCGCACGGTGCTGGAGTCTATGCATCTGCCGGTGTTGATGGCGCATTAAGCGGCCCTAACTGCGGCGTTGCGCCTCCTTGCCATCGGCGTTTCGTGTTGGCGCTTCAAAGCCGCATCATGCGCAGAACGCCTGCTCGAACGCGCGTGCAAACGCGTCGAGCCGGTCGGCCGGCAGGTGATTGATGCCGGCCGCCGCCGGCCGCCCGCCGCCACCGGGAAAGCGCTGGCAAAGCGCATCGGCCCCGACCGGGCGATCGATCGGAGCGCGCACGCTGACCACGTAGCCGCCCGCGCGGTCGGGCGAGAGCACCGCGTGCGCGCGCTGAGGCTGCGCAACCGCCAGTTCGTTCCCGTAGCTGCCACGCACGCGCCGGCTCCAGGCCGCGTCGGGCAGCACAACGATGCGCCCCTGCGAGCGCTCCAAAAGGGCAGCGGTGCCATGCGCGGCCGCCATGTCCGCCTGACGGCCCGCGACGAGTTTCGCGCAGATCGGTTCGTTCTCGATGAAGCCGAACGGGTCGGTGTGGGCGTGCAGCAGGCGGTACAGCTCGGCCGGGTGGATCATCAGGTCTTCGATGCTGTCGCCGTAACCGTTGTAGTTGAGCGCCTCGCCAAGCACGCGCAAGCGCTCGGTCCGGCCCTCGTCGAGCCACAGCGTGGCCGCGAGCGCACGTGCAGTCGCACCCATGTTGTCGCCGAACGCGCCGACCACCGCCCAGGGCCGCCGGCGCCCGCCGAGCCAGCGGTCTACCAGCGTGGACGTGCAGGTGCCGGGCAGCGGCTCGATGTGCGCGTCGAGAGCCGGATGCGGCGTCACCTGGCCGGAGCCATGGTGATCGAAATAGAGAATGCTGACGCCGCGCTGCAGCAGCGCAAGCAGTGGCGCGCGGTTCACGTCGATGGATATGTCGAGCACGGTGACGGCGTCGCCGGCCTGCGCCGGCACACGGCCAAGCAGCGCGATGTCGCGCTTGACTCCGGTGATCAGGTCGGACGCACGCGGATCCTCCAGCCGCAGCTGGTGCAGCGCACAGATTCCGTCCGCGTCGCCGTTGAATACGTCGAAATGCGCCATATGCCGATCATCGCGTCGCGCGGCCGCCGCGAAAACGCCCGGGGACGCGGCAATTGATCCCGGTCATGGCGTCATGGCACCAGGTACTCTCCGGCCAGCGGCGCCATTGCCGCGCGTGCACGCGCGGCCAGCAAGGTCGCAGCCTTCCAGTCGTTTCCTTCAGGATGCAGGATCGGACCGATTTCGAGTTCGAGCGTATCGCGATGCGGCCACCAGCTGCCGCTGCGCAGCGCAGTGCGGGTGCCACGCAGCCCGGCCACCACGACCGGCACGCCGGCGCGCCCGGCGGCCAGCAGCGCGCCCACATGGAAGGTATGGATACCGGGCGAGTGCGACAGCGTGCCTTCCGGGAATACGAGCAGACTCTCCCCGCGCGCCAGCAGCGCCGCCATCGCTTCGACCTCGCGCGCGCCGTGGGCGGTATCCTGCCGCTCGACGAACACCGCGCCAAGTCGTCGCAGCAGCGTGCGCATGAAGAACTGGCCGGCGAACTCCGCCTTGGCGGCATAGGCATAGCCCGGCGGGGCGGGCAGGGCGGCGGTCAGGGCGATCGCGTCCAGGTAGCTTGCGTGATTGACCAGCAGCACATGCGGATGGGGCGGAAGGCGCTCCAGATGATGCACACGCAGCGCTACCCCCGTGAGCGCGAACAGCGCCCGTGCGACCCTGCGCGCCGCCGCGCGTGCGGTCTCGGTGCTGCGCGAGGCCGCCAGCAGGATGATGCCGGGCAGGGCGAGCGCCGCCAGCACCAGCCACGCATAGCAGCCGAACAAGGCCGCGCCGGCACGGCGCACGCCGACGCGCATCCGGGCCTGCATCTTTCCGGCGCTGTACGCAAGCGCGCTGATCCAGGCGGGGCGCGCAGCCTGCTCCAGCTCGCCGCGTTCATAGCGTTCCCGGCAAGCCTGCCGGCGGATCTTGCCACTGGACGTTTTCAGCACCGCGTGCGGCGGAACCAGCACCACCTCTTCGGCCGGCGCCCCGATCACCTCGATCACGGTGCGCTGCACGCGCTGCTGCAATGCCGAGCGCGCCGCTTCGTTCTTCTCCCGCGTCTCGACGAGCAGCACGAGCCGTTCGCTTCCGGTGGCGCGGTCCGGGCTGGAGAACGCGGCGACACAGCCCTTGCGCACACCCGGCAGATTGCCGACCGCTTCCTCCAGGTCATACGGATACAACGCGCGCCCGGCGCGCTTGATCAAGTCCTTCACGCGGCCGGTGATGAACACTTCGCCTTCGGCAAGATAGGCATAGTCGCCCGAGTCCAGCCAGCCGCCGCGCAGCAGCGCAGCGGTGGCCGCCGGATTGCGGAAATAGCCGGACGTCGCAGACGGGCCGCGGAATTCCAGGCGACCGATGCGGCGCTCGGGCAGCTCGATGCCGGCCTCGTCGACGACGCGGATCTCATGCCCGGCCAGCGCGCGGCCGCAGGCGGGCAGCCGCAGCGCGTCCGGATCACCCGGGACCGCCGGGTCCGCCCGGCCGTCCCGCTCGAACGGCGCGCGCCGCACGGCGTCGATGCGCGGTCCGCGCTGCGGCGGCGGGAAGGCCAGCCCGACCGAGCACTCGGCCAGTCCATAGACGGGAGTGATCGCGCTGCGGTGCAGGCCGCAGCGCGCAAAGCGGCCGGCGAAGCCCTCCAGCGTATCGACGCTGACCGGCTCGGCGCCGTTCAACGCAAGGCGCCAGCTCGACAGGTCCAGCCGCGCAAGCGCGGCGTCGCTGATGTGACGCACGCACAGCGCATAGGCAAAGTTGGGCGCCGCCGAGATGCTGCCGCGATGGCGCGAGATCAGTTCGAGCCACAGCGTGGGACGCGCCAGGAAGGCCTGCGGGGAAGCGAGCACCAGTGGAATGCCGTGGTACAGCGAGCCGAACCATGCGCCGATCAGGCCCATGTCGTGGTACAGCGGCAGCCAGGACACGAAGCGGTCGTCGGGCCGCACGGCGGCCGCCTTGCCGAGCGCACGCACATTGGCGAGCAGGTTCGCATGCGTCAGCACCACGCCCTTGGGGTCGCCGGTGCTGCCGGATGTGTACTGCAGAAAGGCGGTGTCGTCCGGCCCGAGCGCCGGCAGTGCATCCGCGTCGCCGCCGCCGCCGGTGTCGGACGCGGCCGCCGCCCGCAGTTCCGCAGCGGTCACGATGTCCGCCAGCTCCGGAACCGCCGCCTGCAGGCGCACCGCGACACCGCGCGCCTGTTCGACCGTCACGATCAGGACCGCCTGCGCGTTGTCGAGGATGCGCGCGTGGCGGCGCAGGTGTTCCTCAAGCTGGGACAGCCGGGCCGGCGGATAGATCGGTACCGGAATGCCACCGGCCAGCATCACGCCGAAGAAGGTGTCGAGATAGTCGCGCCCGGTGGGCAGCATCAGCGCAACCGCCCGACGCGGCGGCAGCCCGCGCGCCAGCAGCCCGCGCGCGATTCTCTGCGCACGCTCGAGCAGGTTGCGGTGCGTGATCGGTGTTTCACGGTGGCGCTCGTCGTGCAGAAGGACATGGGTGCGTTCCGGCTGCCGCGCGGCATGCCACTCCAGCACGTCGACCAGGGTTTGTGCGGCATGCGGCAGGTCGAGCGCCTGCGGCGCCACAGGCATCTCGCGCAACGGCGCAGCGCCCTGGGCGACCCCGCGCTCGAGCGCGCGCAGCAAGTCGTCGACGGTGTCGATGGCCGGCACCAGTTCCGGAGGAATTTCGGCGTCGAAGGCCTTGCTTGCACGCAGGAACAGTTCGGTGCGCGCGAGCGAATCGAGGCCCAGATCGCGCTCCAGCGATGTATGCGGCGTGAGATAGGAGACCTGCGCCCCGCGCGACTCTCTTGCGAGGTCGCGCACGATGGCCAGGAGCTGTTGCGGATCGACAGTGGTGCCGCGTGCGGCCATGAAGATCTTGGGTTTGCGCCGGGTTCCACTGCTGTGGACCGCGCCGCACTCGCACGGTTCATCGGCAATCCTGTCTGGCGGGCGGGGCGCTGGCATGCGGTGGATGCATGGCACGCCGGCGCAAATCTCGTTTGAGCGCGCAGGCAGCAGCTCCGTAGACTGCTGGCACTTACCGAGGGAACGCGATGAAACCAGCATGCAAACCCGCAACGGCGGTCTCAACCCGTACGCCGCCGCGCGCGATAGGCATCGCCGCCGGGCTTGCGGTGATCGCAATCTTCGCCGGCTTCACGCTCGCTTCGCGTGCCGGCTATGCCGGCGCACTCGGCCCGGCGGACATCATCGCCTTGCGTTTCGGCGTCGGCGGAATGATCCTGCTGCCCCTGTTCGCCCGCCATCGCCTCGCTGGCCTCTCCGCTGCGCAGGCCGGTGCGCTGGCCGCGTCGGGCGGCATCGGTTTCGCGCTGGTCGCCTACAACGGTCTGGCGCTGGCGCCGGCCAGCCATGGCGCCGTTCTCATGCACGGAACGCTGCCGCTGTTTACGTTCGGCGTCATTTCCCTCATTGCTCCGGAACATGTCGGCATACGCACCTGGGCCGGACTGTCGCTGATCGGCGCCGGCATTCTGCTGATGGCCGGCGACTCCATCGCCGGCGCCAGCCCGCGCCAACTGGCGGGCGACGGCCTGCTGCTGGCCGGATCGCTGT
>DATLGF010000326.1:0-5838 GCA_035540575.1 Noviherbaspirillum sp. | reverse complement strand
GGCTGTACGTTCTCCATGATTTCGAGCACGACCTGCTCGCGGGGCAGGAATTGCAGGATCTCGCTTGCCAGCGCGGCCGCGTCGACGTTGACGAAGCCGAGGGCGTCGCCGATCACCTTTTCCACGCCGAGATGGGAGGCGTGAGCGATGACGGCCGCAGTCGCATTGAGATCGTTGGTGATTTCCGGCGGGCCGACGGCGGCGTTGCGAAACAGGAGCTCATACGCGACCAGCGCCTGCTTGCGGTCGAGAATCGGTTGGCGGGCAAGGAAAAACTCGCGCGCGCGCATCGAGGGCGGCGCGGCCCGGCCGGGGCTCTGCGCGGTGTTCAAGGTTGTGCTGCTCCCTCTATGGATAGCAAGCGATAGCAAGCGGACCGGGCTGGATCGCATCCGCACAGGTCGTATGGGTCCCCGCCGCCGCACTTCTTCCGGCACTGCGGAAGCACGGAGGAACGGCAACGCATACGGCCTGTGCACGCTCTGGATGAACGCAACGCGAGGGCCGCACCGTCCTTTCCACTTTAGTCGACTTTTAGTTTCTTGTGCACAATTTTCGTCGGGTCGTGCAGGAAGCCGTCGTTCAGACCGGTCGGCCGTCGACGAAGACGATCAATTCGCCGGGCTGGAACTGGGTCCAGGTTTCGTTGCTCGTCAGCGGAGAGGTGACGATGACCGCCACCCTATCCTCCGGCGTCGTGTACTGGGCGAAATCGACGCTCAGGTCCTCGTCGGACAGGGTGGCGGTGGTGAAAGGGTACTGGCGAACGATGTAGTACAGGTTTGTTGAACAGTGCGCGAACAGTGCGCGTCCGTCGGAAAGCATCATGTTGAAAGGCCCGTGGCTGGCGATGCCGGCGCACAATTCCTTCAGCGCTTCATTGAGTTGCGCAAGCGGGGGCGAGGCGTCGCCGAAGCGGCGGCGCAACTCCTGCAGCAGGTAGCAGAACGCCAGCTCGCTGTCGGTCGTGCCGACGCGCCTGAACGGGCCGTCGAGGGCGGGATGGAAGTCCTTCAGGTCTCCATTGTGGGCAAACACCCAGTACCGCCCCCACAGCTCGCGCACGAACGGATGGCAGTTTTCCAGCGTCACCGCGCCCTGCGTAGCCTTGCGGATGTGGGCGATCACGTTCTTGGACTTGATCGGCCAGCGCTTGATCAGCTCGGCGACCGGCGAGGCAACCGCCGCCTCGTAGTCGACGAAGTGGCGCACCCCGGCCCCTTCGAAGAAGGCAATTCCCCAGCCGTCCTTGTGCCAGTCGGTGCGGCCGCCGCGGGTCGCGAATCCGGTGAAGCTGAACACGATGTCCGTGGGCAGGACGCAATTCATTCCGAGAAGCTGGCACATACGAAGCGACATGAAACGGGCCGGAATGAAAACATAGCACGTCGCCGCGCATGGCGTGGCGACGTGCGTCGAATCATGCGGCGCCAGACTCAGCCACGTACTTCACCATCGCTCTTGCGCTGCGCCAGCACCGGGCCGGGCACGATCGGGGCCGTTTCCGAACGCAGGTTGTACTTCTCGATC
Organism: Noviherbaspirillum sp.; assembly: GCA_035540575.1. Classification (GTDB taxonomy): domain Bacteria; phylum Pseudomonadota; class Gammaproteobacteria; order Burkholderiales; family Burkholderiaceae_D; genus Noviherbaspirillum. The sequence goes on along the minus strand of DATLGF010000326.1, from coordinate 4,308 downwards.
AGTCGGTACAAGGTCACACGCGAGACGCCCAGCAGCGATGCCGCGCGCGAGATCTGATTGCGCGAATGCGCAAGCGCACGCCGGATCATCGCGCGTTCAGCGGCAGCGCGTGCCTCCTCCAGCGAGAGCAGCTGGGCACCGTCCTGCGGGCGTTCCAAGCCGAGATCTTCGGGCTGGATGAAGCGTCCCTCCGCCATGACCGTGGCCCGCTGCACGCGGTTGATCAGCTCGCGCACATTTCCCGGCCAGCTGTGTGACAGCATCGCATTCATCGCCGCCTTGGAAAAACCCCGCAGACTGCGGTTGTGCGTGGTGGCGAATTTGCCGAAATAGTGGCGTGCGATGGCTTCGATGTCGGGACCGCGGTCAGCCAGGCCGGGTGTCCTCACGCACATCACGTTGAGACGGTAATAGAGATCCTCGCGGAACCGCCCTTGCAGCACGTAATCTTCCAGGCTGGGACAGGATGCTGCCATCACGCGCACGTCTGCTTCAATGACGCGGCCATCGGGCCGGCGGATCCTGTTTTCGTTCAGCAGGTCAAGAATGCGCGATTGCATGTCCGGCGGCAAATCGCCCGCCGCGTCGAGGAACAGCGTGCCGCCTTGCGCGGCCTGCAACCGTCCCGGATTCCCGTTCTCATCGCCGAACAGCTCGGCATCGAATCGGCCTGCCGGCACGGCGTTGCAGTTGATGGCCACGAAGGGCGCCGCGGCTCGGCTGGACTGGCGGTGAATCGTCAACGCGGCGAGTTCCTTGCCGCTGCCGGAAGGACCGCAGATCAGTACCGGCGCATCCGTGCGGGCGATCTTCTGCAGGGTCGCACGCAAATCCTGCATTTCCGGCGTAGCCCCTACCATCTCGTCGGCGGCGGGCGCCGTGCGCGGCAGTCGCTGCGTATCGCGGATATAGGCCATGCCCCAAGCATGGCGAAGCGCGAGGACAACTTGACCGAAGTCGGCCGGCAGGGTGATGAAATTGAACAGATGGTCGGCGATGAATTCGCGCATGCGAGGCTTGCCCACCAGATTTTCGGCGACCAGCGCCACCCAGCAGATGCGCGTATCGCATACCACGGGTTCGCAGCGGTCCAGGTGCGCGAGATCGGCTTCCTCCGTCACGAACAGCAGGCCCACGCGGCAGCCACGCTCCACCATGCCAGCGGCGGATTCGAGGGACCCGCAAGGGACGAGGCTCAGGCCATGCGCGGCCAGTGCATCCACGTACTCCTGGGCCTGAGGGGGGCATCCGGCCAGGCGCAGAAGAATGACCGGCTGGGCCGATGAGGGAGGGGCCGATACGTGCAGCATTTCGCGATACCTTTTCTTATTGATGCGCGCAAGCGTTTACCGGCCAAGGCCGGCTTGGGACGCTCGCTTTGCACTTGCGCTCCGGCGGGCCGCCTGGAGCCAAGGGGCGAAGCGAGATTACCGCCTATTGGTAGCTCCAACAATGCCATAAATTGGGGATATTGGAGGGCGGAGACAGTTCGGCTTGTGCGGGCTCAATGAGCGTTTCCGGGCGGCGTCGCGAGCGGCGCTCCGGGGCGGCGAAAAATGTCGGTGGGGATAATTGGGCGGGCTGGGATGGATGCGCTAGGAAACGTTGCGGCTGCAGAGGCGTCCGGCAGCGGTCACGATGTCCGGCACGATGCGGCGGTTCAGCCGGTGCCCGCAGAAAACGGTCTGTTCCCTCGGGGGAACAGACCGTCATGCCCGTCAGTGCAATGTGACAGGCTGCCGCATCAATGCGTCATATTTACCGAGGAAGTCGTCGATTTCTTCCACAGTCGGTTCGGTGGCGATCAGGTTCTCGACCTCCTCGCGGAAGGATCGGGCCATCGTGCCGCCGATGAAGATTTCACGTTTGCCGGATTTGTCCATGATTTCATATCCGCCAAAGCGCAAGGCTTCCCGGCGTTCGTCGGCGCCGAACTCCACCACGCTGTACTGCTCGCTGTTGTAGATCAGGTTCATGTTGCGCTCCTCGTGATCGGATTTGATGCGGCTTGCTCAATTTCCGTTGATGCAAAAATGAGGCCAGCCCGAGGATTTTCAACCCGTCCCGCAAATCTTCGCTCCGGGTACTACCGTGAACGGCTGCCAGGCAGCAAATCTTGAGTCAGTTCGAGCATCCCGTCATAGGGCGGGCTCGAAAGGAATGCACGCAGCGCCGGAACATGGTCCGCCGCCATGACCCCGATGAACAGCCGATCGGGGCGCTGACGGAGCAAGCGGTTCAGATGCACGCGCAGAACCGTATTTCCCTGGCAGCAAGGACAGCCTGCGGCGATGCGCACCACGTCCAGGCGGGCGTGGCCGGCAAGCGCATTGTGCTGCGCCGGCAAACCTTCGAGAATCACCGCATTCTGCGCATGCGGCTCGAGGGCGGCCGCGATTGCGTGTTCGCGGGCGTCGGCATCGCCGCCGCCGAGCAGCGTCGCGCGGATCACCCCTTGCGCGCCAGCTTGGCGGGCTCGACGCCAAGCTGCTTGAGCTTGCGGTAAAGGTGGGTGCGTTCAAGACCGGTCTTTTCGGCCACCCGCGTCATGCTTCCGCCTTCGCGCACGAGATGATGTTCGAAGTAGGCGCGCTCGAATGCGTCGCGTGCTTCGCGCAGGGGAAGTTCGAACGAGGCCGGAAACATCGGCGCGTTCGCCTGTGCAGATGCGGTCGGCGGTGGATCGGCGGGCGCACTCTGGGGGGCGGCGATTGTCGCGGGTGCGGCCTGCGGAGCCGCCACCGGGCGCGTCGCGTAAGCAGGCTGCGCGCGCAGCGGCTCGTTGCCGCGTGTGAGCGCCTGCTGGACCGCCTTGAGCAGCTTCTGCAGCGCAATCGGCTTTTCAAGGAAATTCAGTGCGCCGATGCGAGTGGCCTCCACGGCCGTGTCAATGGTTGCATGGCCGGACATCATGATCACCGGCATCGTCAGCAGGCCGTCACGCTGCCATTCCTTCAGCAATGTGACACCGTCGGTGTCGGGCATCCAGATATCGAGCAGGACCAGATCCGGCTGTTCGCGCGCGCGCTGTTCGCGCGCCTCCTGCGCATTTTCTGCTGCGGTGACCGCATGGCCTTCATCACCGAGGATCTCCGTGAGCAGTTCGCGGATGCCCATTTCATCGTCGACCACCAGAATATTTGCCATGTCTCTACCTATTCAAGTCTCTATTCCGGCCGTACCGGGCGGAATACCCGCGCCATGACCGTGTTCTTCTGCCCGCGCCGCCTGCCTCGCGTCAGCCGAGGTGGCTTCGGGTGCCTGTCCGCCGGACAACTTCATCAGCAATATTGCCACCTTTGCGCCGCTTCCGGTTGAGCGGTTCCGGATGTCAATCCGCCCGCCGTGTTCTTCCACGATTTTCTTTACCACCGCGAGCCCCAGTCCGGTGCCGCGCGGTTTGTTCGTAACATACGGCTCGCAGGCGCGCGCGAGGATCTTCGGCGAGAAGCCGGGGCCGTTGTCGGTCACACACAGACGCACCGCGGTACGGCGGCTGCCGTCGCCATGCTGGTAGTGGACGGTTTCGGTAAGCACCTCGATGAACGGGGCATCGTTGTCCGCGTCCCCGACGGCGTCGAGCGCATTCTGCAGCAGGTTGTGGATGACCTGGCGCAGCTGTGTCGCGTCGCCCATCACCAGCGGCAATTCAGGCGTGAGCCGCGGATGGATCACTCCGCGCTCGATGTCGGCCATGTAGAGCTGCAGGATTTCCTCGACCAGCGCGTTCAGGTCAAGCGGCACGAGCACCGCCGCGGGTGTTTTCGCGTAGTCGCGGAAATCGTCGACCATGCGCTTCATCGCCGAGACCTGGCTGACGATCGTGCCGGTGCCCTTGGACAGTACGGCCTTGTCGGCCGGCTCGAGCTTGGTTTCCAGTTTCATCTGCAGGCGCTCGGCCGAGAGCTGGATCGGCGTGAGCGGATTCTTGATCTCATGCGCGAGTCGGCGCGCCACTTCCGCCCAGGCGATCGAGCGCTGCGCGGAAATGACCTCGGTGATGTCGTCAAAAACCACGATGTGTCCGACGTCGCCCGAGACGGGGAGGTAGGAGCCGCGCGTGAGCAGCGTGATGTTGTTGTCCACCTCTGACGGCCCGCCGGTGCGGCGTGGCACCTCGATCTGCTTCTGCCAGTGCGCTACACCGCCTTCTCCGGCGGCGCGCGCGCTTTGCTCGGAGAATGCACCCATTACCGACTCGGCGAACGGTTCGAGGCCGGGTATTGTCGTGAGCGGCTTTCCGATGCAGTCATCGAAGTCATGCTGAAGAATACGTTCGACCGATTCGTTGCAACTGACCAGCCGGAA
>DATLGF010000325.1:0-17908 GCA_035540575.1 Noviherbaspirillum sp. | reverse complement strand
GCAATGGCGCGCACCTGTGTCGTCAGGTTTGCGGCCAGCTGATTGACGTTCTCGGTCAAGTCCTTCCAGGTGCCGGAAGCACCAGGCACCTTCGCCTGTCCACCGAGTTTTCCTTCCACGCCGACTTCGCGCGCGACCGATGTCACCTGATCGGCGAACACGGCCAGGGTATCCGTCATCTCGTTGATCGTATTCGCAAGCAAGGCGATCTCGCCCTCTGCTGCCACCGTCAGCTTCTTCTTCAAATCGCCTTTGGCGACGGCGGTGACCACGCCGGCAATACCACGCACCTGCGCGGTGAGATTCTCGGCCATGGAGTTGACGTTCTCCGTCAGATCTTTCCATGTGCCGGCTACTCCCGGCACGTTGGCTTGTCCACCGAGCTTGCCCTCGGTCCCCACTTCGCGGGCCACCCGTGTCACTTCGGAAGCGAAGGCATTCAACTGGTCCACCATGGTATTGATGGTGTCCTTCAGCTGCAGAATCTCGCCTTTTGCGTTGGCCGTAATCTTCTTCGACAGATCACCATATGCCACGGCGGTCGTGACGTCAGCGATGTTTCGCACCTGGCCGGTCAGGTTTTCCGCCATGGAGTTGACGTTCTCGGTCAGGTCTTTCCAGGTACCGGCGACGCCCGGCACATTTGCCTGGCCGCCCAGCTTGCCTTCCGTGCCCACTTCACGCGCGACGCGGGTTACCTCGGCCGCGAAGGATCGCAGCTGGTCCACCATCGTGTTGATCGTGTCCTTCAACTGCAGGATCTCGCCCTTTGCGTCGGCGGTGATCTTCTTGGTGAGGTCGCCATTGGCGACCGCCGTCGTCACGTCCGCAATGTTTCGCACCTGGCCCGTCAGGTTCTCGGCCATCGAGTTCACCGAGTCAGTCAGGTCTTTCCAGGTGCCGGCCACGCCGGGGACATGGGCTTGACCACCCAGCTTGCCCTCGGTCCCCACTTCGCGGGCCACCCGTGTCACTTCGGAAGCGAAGGCATTCAACTGGTCCACCATGGTGTTGATGGTGTTCTTCAGCTGCAGGATCTCGCCCTTGACGTCAGCCGTGATCTTTTTTGTAAGGTCGCCGTTCGCCACGGCCGTCGTCACGTCCGCAATGTTTCGCACCTGTCCTGTCAGGTTCTCCGCCATGGAGTTCACGTTCTCGGTCAAGTCTTTCCAGGTGCCCGCGACACCCGGCACGTTCGCCTGTCCGCCGAGCTTGCCCTCTGTTCCGACTTCCCGTGCGACGCGGGTCACTTCCGCGGCGAATGAACGCAACTGACCCACCATCGTGTTGATCGTATCCTTCAGCTGAAGGATTTCGCCGCGCGCATCGGCGGTAATCTTCTTGGTCAGGTCGCCATTGGCCACCGCAGTCGTCACGTCCGCGATGTTTCGTACCTGCGAGGTCAGGTTGCCTGCCATCGAGTTGACCGAATCGGTCAAGTCTTTCCAGGTACCCGCGACGCCCGGTACATTGGCCTGCCCCCCCAGCTTGCCTTCGGTGCCCACTTCACGCGCTACGCGGGTTACCTCGGAGGCGAACGAGGAAAGCTGGTCCACCATGGTGTTGATGGTGTCTTTCAGTTGCAGGATCTCGCCCTTTGCATTCGCCGTAATCTTCTTCGACAAATCGCCATAAGCCACGGCGGTTGTAACGTCAGCGATGTTTCGCACCTGGCCGGTCAGGTTCTCCGCCATCGAATTCACGTTTTCCGTCAAATCCTTCCAGGTGCCCGCCACACCGGGTACATGCGCCTGCCCGCCCAGCTTGCCCTCGGTGCCGACCTCCCGCGCCACGCGGGTCACTTCTGCGGCAAAGGAGCGCAGCTGGTCCACCATCGTGTTGATGGTGTCCTTCAACTGCAGGATTTCGCCCTTGGCGTCGGCGGTGATCTTCTTGGTCAGGTCGCCGTTCGCCACGGCTGTTGTCACGTCGGCGATGTTTCGCACCTGCGAGGTCAGATTTCCCGCCATCGAATTGACGTTCTCGGTAAGGTCCTTCCACGTACCCGCCACGCCCGGCACGTTCGCCTGACCGCCCAGCTTCCCTTCGGTACCGACCTCGCGCGCCACGCGCGTGACCTCGGAGGCGAAGGACGCCAGTTGTTCAACCATCGTGTTGGCCGTTTCGGCGGTCCGTAAAAACTGGCCTCTCAACGGCCTGCCGTCGACCTCCAGCAACATGGTCTGCGACAAATCTCCTTTTGCGACCGCGCCGATGACGCGCGCCATTTCGGTCGTAGGCCGCACGAGATCGTCCATGAGGCTGTTTATGGAATTGACAATCGTCGCCCAACTCCCCTTCGCGTCCGGAATGCTGGCGCGCTGGCTCAGGCTACCTTCGTGTCCGACCACCCGGCTCACCGATGCGATGCTGGTGGCCATTTCCTGGTTGGCCTCCATGATCTCATTGAGCGTATCGGCAATTTTCCCGTCCAGCCCCACCAGATCGGACGGCATGCGCGTCGAGAAATCGCCTTTTTTCAGCGCTTGTAGCGTCAGCAGAAGCTGTTTCGGATCGAGAGTGAGCGGCAGGTCGGCGACTGTATTCATCATGGGGCTCGCGAGGAGAAAAGGCCGGGAAAGGAACTGGTTCTGTTTCCAGAGGGATAGAATTATGGCGGGAACCCCTGTGGTCGCACGCGCACAAGAACGAGCGTTGACAAATATCAACCCCTCCCTCCCCGCACGCCGGCGTTAACTACTGGCAATATAGTCGCGCAGCTGTTCTCAACCACCGTGCTGTCGCTCTTTTCGCCTGCGACATCCTGCAAAACGAGCCGAGGCGCATTGTGCCAACAGAAACACCGAAGATTCTCGTCGTCAACGATAACCCGCACAGCCTGATGGCTCTTGTAAGCCTGGTCTCTTCCTGGGAGCAAGAAATATCCTGCGAGGTAATAACAGCGCTCTCCGGAAAAGAGGCGTTGCGCCAGGTCTTGTTGAATGACTTCGCCGCGATACTGCTGGACGTGAAGATGCCGGACATGGATGGTTTCGAGACCGCGGACGCCATTCATTCCCGCCCCCGCTCAGCATCCACTCCCATCATCTTCCTGACGGCATATCTGTCCGACGAATTCAATCGGTTCAAGGGTTATCAGAAAGGCGCCGTCGATTATCTATTTACACCCGTTATTCCGGAAATTCTGAAAGCAAAACTGACCGTATTTGTCGGTCTGGCTCGAAAGAACATTGAACTCAAGCTGCAAGCAGCGCTTCTTGATAAACGCACGCAAGAGCTTGAGCTGATCAACTCGCAGCTCAAGCAAGAGATTGATGAGAGGAAGATCGCGGAGACACGGAGCAAGACCAAAGACGAGTTCCTGGCGATGTTGAGTCACGAGCTGCGTAATCCGCTGAGCGCGATATCCAGCGCCGCGGCGCTCATCAATCTTCCTGACGTGGACAAGAGCCAGGTACAGAAGGCAGGTGAAGTCATCGGCCGCCAGACGAGACACCTGAACCACATTATCAATGACCTCCTCGACTTGAGCCGGGTAATCTCGGGCAAGGTCGAGCTGAGTAAGCGTCCACTGGATCTTTCCCGGTTGACGGAAACGTGTATCGAAACGCTCACCTTGGCGGGACGTGCGGAGAAGCACGCGATCTCACGGCGGTTGCAGCCCGCGTGGGTCGACGGCGACCCGGATCGTCTTGAGCAGATCATCACCAACTTGCTGGACAACGCAATCAAGTACACGCCTGCGGGAGGAAGAATCACCGTTGATGTCCGTACTCTGGACGGAGAGGTCGAAGTCGTCGTGACCGATTCGGGGATCGGCATGTCTTCGGAGCTGCTCCCTCATATCTTCGACGTGTTTGTGCAAGGAGAGGGAAGGCCCGAGCGGATGCGGGGTGGACTGGGGATTGGACTTTCCCTCGTTCAGCAACTGACCTCACTGCATTGCGGGAGGATCGCCGCGCATAGCCAAGGCGACGGGAAAGGCAGCACCTTCGTGCTACGTCTGCCTGCACGAAAGGAAGCGGCGCCGGCGAACATCACTGGCAGTCCTCTCTCACCCTCGGAAACGTTTCGGGTGCTGGTAATTGAAGACAACGTCGATGCCGGGGAGATGACGTCCATGCTGCTGATGTCCTGCGGCCACCAGGTCATCAGGGCGTCGGACGGCTTTGAGGGGATCCGCAAAGCGAAGGTCGAGAAACCCGACATCGCCCTCATCGATATTGGCATGCCGGGAATGGACGGACATGAAGTTGCCAGGCGGTTGAAAGAAGACCCCGCCACGAAGGGAATTGCTCTCATTGCGCTCACCGGCTACGGGCAGCCGCACGACAAGCAACGTGCATTGGCCGCCGGTTTCCATACCCATCTCACAAAACCCGCTGATATGGATCGGCTTACGGAAGCCATGACGAGATGCATTAGCTGCCGCGGAAACGCGTAAGCGTCGCGGCTGGCTCAAGCTTTGCGCGGTAACCCCAGGACCTGGATCCCCTGATCAAGAAATGTCGGCCAAAGGGCGACGTGTGTCCGACCTCTGCTGGATTGTTCATCGCCTGTCGGGGAAATCCAGGGGACGCCGGACCGACGCGACCGCCGCGCCGGCAGGGATGCCGATCGTTTCGCTCTCTTCCGGCCAGGATTTTTCCCCAGGCAGGCGCAGTTTCGTAGAGAGGCAGGCTGACCGCAGCTCCCTCGCTTGTGGAACTGTCATCCGCCATTCCTCGCAACGACAGGCGCATGCACCGCCAGCAGCTGCGCAACCCATTCGATGAACACGCGCAGCTTGACGCTGACATGCCGGTTCGGCGGATATGCCAGGTACAGGGGCATGGGGTCGAGACGCCAGTCTTCGAACACCGGTAGCAGTTCGCCGTTCACAACGTGTGGCTTGCTCATGTAGTGCGGCAGCCAAATGATGCCCATGCCGGCCAAGCCCGCTGCGAGATAGGCATTGCCGTCGTCGACCGCCAACACATGGCGGCCCTGTACATGAACGCTTTCGCCGTTCCTGTGCATCGCATACGGATAAGCCTTTCCGGTGCGCGACCAGACGAAGCCGACGATGCGGTGGTGCGAGTCTTCCAGCTCGCGCGGGTGCGAGGGCATGCCGGCGCGTTGCAGATAGGCGGGCGCGGCGTAGACGCCAAGCTGCAGGTCGCCCACCCGGCGCGCGATCAGCGACTGGTCTGTCATCTCGCCGCCACGCAGCACGCAATCCACGTTCTCGCCGATCAGGTCCACCTTGCGGTCGCTCACGCCCAGGTCGAGCTGGATGCCGGGATATTTCTCGTGAAATGCGGGCAGTGCCGGCACCAGGATCATGCGTGCCAGCGGGCTGGGGACGTCCACGCGCAGTCGGCCTTCCGGCAATGCCGATGCGTTCGGCAGGCTGGTTTCCGCATCGTGCAGATCGGCCAGCAGGCGGATGACGCGCTCGTAGTAGGCCGCGCCGTCGACCGTAACCTTTACCCTGCGCGTGGTCCGGTTCAGCAGCTTCACGCGCAGCCGCGCCTCCAGCTGCTGCACCAGTTGCGTCACCGTGGTCTTGCTCATGTGCAGCGTCTGCGCTGCCTTGGTGAAGCTGCCGGTTTCCACCACTCGGGCAAATGCCTGCATTGCATCGAATCTGTCCATGTTTTCTGCCTGCTTCGTGGCCCGTGATTATTTGGATTGTACAAACAGTGATGGATGGACTTGCTCGTTTATCCCGGTCGGATCCGCGCGTAGAGTAGGTCGGACTGAACCCGGGGCGCCGCCCCTATTATGGAGAGGTGAGCAATGAGCAAACGTGATGTCGTGTTCCCGCTTGGACGCCAGGCGCTATATGAAAAGAACCGTTATTCGCCGGCGGTTCGTTCCAACGGTTTCCTGTTCGTATCCGGACAGGTCGGCAGCCGCGAAGATGGTTCGCCGGAGCCGGAACTGGAAGCACAGGTCAGGCTGGCGTTCGAGAATCTCAACGCGATTCTGAAGGCCGCCGGTTGCAGCTTTGACGACGTGGTGGACGTCACCCTCTTTGTCGTCGAGCCCGAATCCAAGCTCGAAACGATCTGGAAGGTGCTGGGCGAATACTGGGGCGACGCACCGCACCCGACGCTGACAGGAATCGGCGTGACCTGGCTCTACGGCTTCCAGTTCGAGATCAAGGTGATCGCGAAGCTGCCCGGGAACGCCAACGGCTGACGCACCGTCGACGGCCAGGTCGTTTTCGCACGCATCGCATGAGGAAAGTGCGCTCGCTCCGGGCGTACCCTGGTCGGCTTACGTTCGCGATGCTGGTCTCCCCTTACCCCGATTCCCGCGTTTGCAGTTGCCCGCGCGATGCTTGCGGGCGCGCTCTGCTCGCGAGTTCGCGGTCCAGCGCATTGGCAAACCGCTGGCGATCAGCATGGCTGAATGCGGCCGGCCCGCCGGTATCGACGCCGGATGCACGCAGGTCATCCATAAAGGCGCGCATCGTCAGTTGCTGTGCAATGTTGTCCCTGGTGTACCACTCGCCGCGCGGGTTCAAGGGCTTGCCGCCCTTGTCCAGCGCAAGGCTGGCGAGCGGAATATCGCCGGTGATGACGATGTCGCCCGCAGCCAGGCGCGCGACGATTTCCTGGTCAGCGGCATCCGGGCCGGAATCCACCTGCAATGCCCGAATGAAGCGCGAACCCGGCACCCGCAGCAACCGGTTCGCAACCAGCGTCACCTCGATGTGCAATCGCTCGGCCACTCTGAATAGAATGTCCTTGACCACGGCGGGGCAGGCGTCGGCGTCGACCCAGATATGCATGACAGTGGAGTGGAGCGTGTGACAGGGGCCACGAGTGTATCCCAGCCGGCCTGACTGGTGCGCATCGTCCCAGACCCGCTTCAGGGCAACGCTCTTGGATCAAAAGCAAATCCCGAACAGTGCCGCCACAAGACCGCGGTTTGAACGAAGGTGCCGGTATCCCAATTCATCTGCAGATTCATTGTCGACGCTGCCTTCATCCCGCAAAAGAGGTGAAGACGTTGCGCCAATGAAAAGCGGTAGCGGACAAGACTCGGCGAGACAAGCGCGGCATGAACTTCTCAGCCATTTGCGCTCACTTATGCAGCTTCGGAAAGGCCGATGTCGACCCAATGCGGACGTTTGAGGGCAATTAGGGAAGGCCTCATAGACACTCACTTCCGCACGTTCCTGACGCTTCCGAACTTTCCATGCCAATCGCACCCCTGTATCTTTGATGATGGTCGTGCATGGCAGCATGTCTTTTCCTAACATGCGAACTGCAACGAAAGAAATTCCCTTGCTGCAAATTGAAGCGCCTGAAGGCAGGAGTAAGTCGAGTAAAGCAGATAACGCTATAAGGTGAATATGTATTGGGCCGAAGCCTTCGCCTTTTGACGTCAATCATTCACCGGCACCACGTCGACTTGCGGCTGAGTCATTCAGCACTCTCATGAGTCGTGAAAAGTCCGCCGGTTTTGTCAAATGGACGTCAAATCCGGCTTCATGCGCCATTTTCCTGTCCTGCGGTTGGCCGTATCCGGTCAATGCAACAAGTACCGAACTTTCACACAACTTTAGTCCCCTTATCTTTTTTGCCAGCTTGTATCCGTCCATATCCGGCAGACCAATGTCCAAGAATATTACGTCGAACCTCTGGGATGCCGCCCGCTCAGCTGCCTCTTTAGCAGAGTACGCAGTAAGCACACGATGCCCGAGCGCTTCGGCAAATGTCGCGAGAGTGCTTGCGGCATCGACATTATCGTCAACCACGAGTATCGCCAATGTCTCTTCAGAAGCAGCTTCCTGATTCTCTCTGCTGCGAATCGACGCGTCCAGAGAGTGTTTATACCGCGGAAGTTTTACCGTGAATTCGCTCCCTGAATTAGACCCTTGGCTTTGTGCGCTTATCGTCCCTCCATGTAGTTCTACCAAGCTCTTGACCAGCGCGAGTCCAATACCGAGCCCCCCATGTGCGCGATCCGGGCCTCGAGGTGCTTGCGTGAACAACTCGAAAATGTGAGGCAACACGTCGGCTTCAATCCCAATGCCATTGTCGCTTACCGTGATAAAAACCTCTTCAGGCGCTGCATCGAGTCTCAGGTCAATGATGCCCTGGACAGGCGTGTATTTGGCGGCATTAATCAGGATGTTCGCAACAATCTGCACAAGGCGCGTTTTGTCTCCCTCAATGTACACCGCCTCTCCTGTCAAACGGACATTGAGCTGATGCTGCTTCAGCTGAACCAACGACCTCGATTGTTCAATCGCGTCGGCAATTACGGCTTTGGTATCGACGGCCTCTTTTTCCAGAACAATCCTGCCACGCGTGACGCGCGACACGTCCAAGAGATCGTCAAGCAGACTGGTCATATGCGCCACCTGCCGGCCGATAATTTGGCTCGCTTGTTCCACCTGGCGCTGGCCTGCCGAAGGAAGCTTGATGAGTTGCGCTGCCATAGTGATAGGCGCTAGCGGGTTGCGTAGTTCGTGCGCGAGCATCGCGAGAAATTCATCTTTCTTCTGGTCAGTTTCGCGCAGCTTGCGTTCTGCCTCTCGGCGCACAGCGAGCTCTTTTTCTAGTTGCTCAAATGCTTTATGCAGTTCCCTGCGGTTGGCATCGAGTGCAAGGTTTAGTGATCTGGCTTGCCTGCTGGCGTCGCGGGCGGCGGCGGCATGGCCGGCCGCCGATTCCGCTGTACGTTCAACGGTCAGCTTTGCCCCTATCAGTGGAAGAAGCGCGTGTAGCTGCATCACGACAGCCGGTTCGGGTTCGCCACCAAGCAATACAAGCATGGACAGCCGGAGCTTGTCAGCTACAACGAAACTATCGATTTCTTCACCATCAGCGGGTCCCGGCAATTGCGCGCGCACACAGGCCCTCGCTTCGCACTGCTCGAAAATCGCATGCCATCTTGCCGCATGACGCATCGTTTGAGGCAATCCTCGCGCCGGCAAAAAAATGCCAAGTTCTTCATCTTTCCCGAAAAGGTATGCTTCCTTGGACCGTGTGTACGCAGCCAGCGCCTTGAGGCCGTCCTGGCGGGATTCTGGCAACTGCAGACATGCGAATATGTCTACAAGTTCTAAAGGAATCATCTCCAAAAATAGCTACTCAGGGATCGCGCACACGATCGCGGTGCAATTGTGAAAACCGCTAAACTGACCTTCGGTACGCGCAATCTGTCCATATGTATTGCAGCCGGCAAAGTTTTCGGAGCCGAGTGTAGTAGCAACGGCTTTCAATTCGTCTTGAAAGTCTTGCCCCAACCGCAGACGCGTCGCGGCACAATCGAACAGGAGCGAGCCGGCATGTTTTTCTCCATTTAACCCCGCCAGTGCAGCCTCGGAGGCTTCGCGTGCCGCCGCACATGCAGTTTCTGCATTACCAACCATGATATGTACAGTGGCGCCAAGCGGAACTTCGGCAGCGCAAGTGATGGACCCATCCGAATTTAGAGCAAGCGGCACCCTGAGTTTGTGCTCACCGCCCGACTCGATTCCAATAACGTTATGCAGGAAAAACGGCATGGGGTCATCGCGGTTGAATACTTGGCCAGTTTGCTGTGCATGCATGGCGAACACGTCACCCGCCGGAATGGCGTTCAGACTGATAATCCGGTTGCCTTCGGCTTCGGTAACGCGCAAAGGTTTGCCGGCGGTTTTCCATCCGTGTTTAACGCCAATTCCGATAGGCTTCTTCGAGAGCATTTCGAGCACGACGACAGCGTCCGAATGGCATTCGGTACCAAAAAATACATGGGTCTCGTTGAACCTCGCGTCATCAGCCGCGCCGCCCCCAAATAACTGGTAGGTGCCGCGCGTAATCAGAGTGAGATCCTGAATCAGATCTTCAGCATATCCCGCGAGAGCGTCCGTTAGCACCAATGCGCTACGATAAGGAAAGTCGGTGTGTTGGCTCCCGGTAAAAACGTGCTCGATTTGTTTAATCGCCTCGGTTCTAGAGGTACGCAATCCTTTCCCGAGTGCGGCATTGAAAAGTATGGTATCCGAGCAGATTGCCATCACGGATGCCGTGGAATTCCCTGTCGAGCAACCGGAAAACTCGCCTGCGGACGAGCAGCCGATCAGAATCCGGGGCCGGCAATGGTGATTGACCGCAGCTAAGACGTCTGAGTAAGTAAATTTGGGCGAGACAAAAGCGATAACCACGTCTGGGCTTTGGTCGCCAAATTTTTCAGAAATTGTTTCCCCGAGCTGCCGACCGGCGTCGGTGGGCGAAACCAAGGTGGTGTGTCCAACGACAATTTGAGTCATGTGTCTGGTGCCGATTAGCACTACTGTGGATGCAAAAAGCGCCCGCAATCATACGTCCATACTTCCGCCTACGTGAAATTACCGGGACTCAATTTGAGAAACCTCAAACAACTTGGCGACTAAAAAAGGACGGTACAACCAAGCTTGCATGCAGCCAAAAGGAAGTGCGCCGAACCGCTACACCTCGTCCACGACGTAGCGGTTCCTGCCTTCAAGCTTGGCCTTGTACAGGGCACGGTCCGCGCGTCGGAAAGCATCTTCGGCGCTTTCGTCATGCCGAAAACCCGCGATGCCACATGACGAGGTGACGCGCAGCCCTGCCATGTGCCGGGCCCAGCCATAGTCCTGGACGGCTTGCTGCATGCGGCCGATTGCAGCGGCTGCGGTGTGCGGCGTCGAACCGATCAGGATCAGGACAAACTCATCTCCGCCGTATCGCGCCACATAGTCGACATCCCGCAACGCGCGTTTGAGGATGTCGGCGAAGATCTTGATCACTTCATCCCCGAAGCTGTGGCCGTATTGGTCATTGATCGCCTTGAAGTTGTCCAGGTCGAGAACAGCCACCGCACATGGCGCGCCGAGCCGCTTGAAGGTCTTGTACTCCTTTTCCAGCCGTGCATTGAGGTCCCGGCGGTTGCCGACGCCCGTCAGCTCGTCATGCGTTGCAAGCTCCGCGAGCCTGTGCATGGCCCGTTCGAGCTCTGATGTGCGTTGCGCGACCTGTTCCTCGAGCCGGGTTCGGTAGGCGGCGAGTTCCTGCGCCGCCTGCTTGCGTTCGGTGATGTCACGAACCACGGCCACCAGCAGGCTTTCGTTCTCCATCTCGAAGATTGCGAACGATCCCTCGACATCGAGGATCCTGCCGGCCCGGTTTCGGAACTGGGTTTCCATCGACAACGCCTGTTCGCGCGGAAGCCGTTCGACGAGCATGGCGCGATGCGCGGCGTGTACCCAGAGATTGATGCTGGACGCCTGGCGGCCGATCACTTCTCCGCGCCGGTAGCCGGTCATTTTCTCGAACCCCGGATTCACGTCGAGGAAAACCCCGGTGTGCAGGTTGGAGAACGATGCATAGTCCGGCACCGCATGAAAGATCCGGCGGTACTTCTCGAGCTCTACGCTGGCAGCCAATTCATCGTTCATGGTCTCTGCTCCGAACATCGCTGCTGCGGCGGGCGCACCGCACCCAGGCAGCGAGGTTCTCTCTGTGACTTTCCCCACGGAAACACCGGTGAGGCCAATCTAACATGGAAATTTGGCGCGAGATAGGCCTGTGCCTGCCAGCGACGGCATGCGCGGTTCAATGCGCAACTGCACTCGCGCCCGTACCTTGCTCTCGATACTTGCCTTTGCCATGAACGCACCGAAGACACCGGCCTTGACCTGGCCGGCCGTCGCAATGACATAGAAAGCCAGGCGCTTGATCGCACTCCGTTTCAGCCCCGCAGCGCCAATGACATGCGCGATCCAAGCGACATTCCGGGCAGCCTGGCCATAGTCAGGCGTCATTCCTCCCGAATAATCTTTTCCCTTGACAACACGCAAAGTCCCGCCGCAGTATTCTCCTATCCGAGAATTCTCGTAAGAGAAAAATTTAGGGAAACCCCGTGCATTTCGATTTCATCGTGGTCGGCGCCGGCATCGCCGGCGCTTCCGTCGCCTATCAGCTGGCTGCCAAGGCCCACGTGGCCTTGCTGGAGCAGGAATCCCAGCCCGGCTATCACTCGACCGGCCGCTCGGCCGCGCTCTTTGCGGAGACCTACGGCACGCCGATGATCCGCGCGCTCACTTGCGCGAGCCGCGCCTTCTACGTCGATCCGCCGGACGGTTTCACCGAGCATCCCATCCTCACGCCGCGTGGGGTGATGCACGTGGCACAGTTCGGGCAGGAGCAGCTGCTCGAAGACACACTGACCACACTGCTTAAGACGTCACCCGACGTGGTACGCCTGGATGCGAAGGAAGTGCTCGACCGTTGCCCGGTACTGCGTCCGGAGCCGCTGCTCGGCGCCGCCTACGAGCACGACGCGATGGACATCGACGTGCATGCGCTGCACCAGGGCTACCTGAAGGGCGCGCGGGCCCAGGGCGCGCAACTGTTCAACGATGCCGAACTGGAAAGCGCGACCTTTGCCGATGACAAGTGGACGGTGCGCCTGAAGGACGGGCGTGAGCTGAGCGCACATACGCTTGTCAACGCCGCAGGCGCCTGGGCCGATGTGGTGGCAGCCCGTTCAGGCATCGCGCCGATCGGCCTGCAGCCGAAGCGCCGCACCGCCTTTACCTTCGATGCTCCCGCCGGCCACGACATCTCGACCTGGCCGGCCGTGATCGGCATCGACGAGTCGTACTACTTCAAGACCGATGCCGGCCAGCTGCTCGGTTCGCCCGCCAATGCCGATCCGGTCGAGCCGCACGACGTGCAGCCGGAAGAGCTGGACGTGGCCACCGGCATCTATCACATCGAAGAGGTGAGCACGCTGCAGATCCGCCGCCCGAAGCACACCTGGGCCGGGCTGCGCTCGTTCGTGCGCGATGGCGACCTGGTGATCGGGCACGAACCCGGCATGCCGCGCTTCTTCTGGCTGGCCGCACAGGGCGGCTATGGCATCCAGAGCGCGTCCGGCGCGGCGCTGCTGGCCGCTTCGCAACTGCTCGGCGAACCGATGCCGGAACACCTGGTTCGCTTCGGCGTGCAGGCCGAAGCGCTGTCGCCGGCGCGTCTGCGCTGACCCCTTCTTTCCGTTCAAGGAGCGCCCGTGATCATCTTTTCCGCCACGCTTGCCACCGAAACCAATACCTTCGGCCCGCTGCCGACCGGCCTTGAAGCCTTCAAGCAGCGCGGCTTCTACCCGGCCGGCACGCATCCGGACGAGATGCAGTTCTTCGCGGGCCCGCTGTGGGCGGCGCGTCAACGCGCCAAGGGGCGCGACTGGGTGCTGAAGGAAGGGCTGGTCGCGGCCGCGATGCCGAGCGGGATCACGACGCGCCATGCCTATGAAACCCTGCGCGACCAGATCCTGGAAGACCTGCGCGCGGCGATGCCGGTGGATATCGTGCTGCTCGGCCTGCACGGCGCGATGGTGGCCGACGGCTACGACGATTGCGAAGGCGACCTGATCGGGCGCGTGCGCGAGATCGTCGGCAAGGACGTGATCATCGGCGTCGAGCTCGATCCGCACTGCCACCTCACGCGTGCCAAGACCGAAGTGGCAGACATCGTCGTGCTGTACAAGGAGTACCCGCATACCGACGTGCTCGACCGCGCCTACGAACTGGTCGACCTGTGCGTGGCGAAGTTCGAGAAGCGCATCAACCCCGCGCACGCGGTGTTCGACTGCAAGCAGATCGCGATGATGCATACCACGCGCGATCCGATGCGCGGCTTCGTCGACAAGATCAAGGCGATGGAAGGCCGCGACGGCATCCTGTCGATCTCGATCGCGCACGGCTTCCCGTGGGGCGATGTGCCGGACATGGGTACGCGCGTGCTGGTTTATACCGACGCCAACGTGGAGAAGGCTGCCGAACTGGCACGCGAACTCGGCCAGGAGATCATCGGCTTTCGCGACCGCCTTAACCCCGGCTATCCCGACGTGGACGAAGCGCTGGATCAGGGCGTTGCCCACGGCGAGTATCCGGTGGTGCTGGCCGATTCGGCCGACAATGCCGGTGGCGGCGCACCGAGCGATTCCACCTTCGTGCTGCGCCGCGTGCTCGAGCGCGGCATGCGCAAGGTCGCGATCGGTCCGCTGTGGGACCCGGTCGCGGTACAGATCTGCTTCGAAGCCGGCGAAGGCGCCCGCCTGCCGCTGCGCATCGGCGGCAAGGTCGGTCCGGTATCCGGCGACCCGGTCGATGCGACCTGGACCGTGCACAAGCTGCGCGCCAACACCTTCATGACTGGCCTGTCCGATACCAAGGCGCCAATGGGCGACAGCGCACTGATCGAATGCGACGGCGTGTATGTCGTCATCAACTCGAACCGCACGCAAGCCTTCGGCACCGACCTGTTCACCCAGTTCGGCCTCGATCTCGCGCAGATGCAGATCGTGGTCGTGAAGTCATCGCAGCATTTCTATGCGTCGTATTCGAAGATCGCGAAGAAGGTGATCTATGTCGAATCGCCGGGCACCGTGACGCAGGATCTGAAGTCCCTGCCGTTCAAGAAAATCCGTCTGCCGAAGTGGCCGTTCTAGTTCAGAGAGCGTCCAGATGAACATGCGGAACCAGACAGCAAAACCTATCCCTGTCATCCCGAACGCCAGTGAGGGGTCTCCACCGTTCGTGCAATTGCTGCGGCCGGAGATTCCTCACTGCGTTCGGAATGACAGAGGACTTTGTGACGCCGTCTGATCGTTCATCCGGACCAGCAAGAGCCACGGGCAAAAAATCCTTCAATCCATTTCACCCCCACTGGAGATGTCAATGAAAACAAGATTCGCAGGCCGGGCCCTGTTCGCGTCGCTCGTCGCCGCCGCCGTGCTGTCCTCGCCGCTCGCGCTGGCGCAGACCAAGACCATCAAGATGGTGCCGACCGGCGACCTGAAGACGCTCGACCCGCACTTCAACACCGCCTACCTGACCCGCAACCACGGCTACATGGTGTTCGACACGCTGTTCGCACAGAACAGCAAGGGCGAGATCAAACCACAGATGGTCGATAAGTTCACGTCCAGCAAGGACGGCCTGAAGTGGACCTTCACGCTGCGCAAAGGACTGGCGTTCTCCGACGGTCAGCCGGTCACGACCAAGGACGTAATCGCCTCGATCCAGCGCTGGGCCAAGAAGGACAACCTCGGCCGCGCAATGATGGCGTCGGTTGCCGAGATGAAGGCCGATTCCGCCGACACCTTCACGATGACCTTCAAGGAGCCCTTCGGCCTGGTGCTCGAGGCGCTGTCCAAGCCGTCGGGCAGCCCGCCGTTCATCTATCCGGAACGCCTGGCCAAGACCGACATCAGCACGCCGGTCACCGAGATGGTCGGCTCCGGCCCCTTCCTGTTCGTGAAGGAAGAATGGGTGCCCGGCAACAAGGTCGTGTACGCGAAGAACCCGAAGTACGTGCCGCGCGATGAGCCGGCCGATGGCCTGGCCGGCGGCAAAGTCGTGAAGATCGACCGCGTCGAATGGACCTACATCCCGGATGGCAACACCGCCGCGGCCGCGCTGCGCAACGGCGAAGTCGACATGCTGGAAAACGTTGCGCCCGACTTCATCCGGGTGCTCGAATCCGACAAGGCGATCCAGCTGCACACGTCGATCGGCACGCAGGGCATGCTGATCCCCAACTCGATGCACCCGCCGTTCAACCACCCGAAGGCACGCCAGGCGCTGTACCACATCGTCGACCAGAACCTGTACACGACCGCGCTCGGCTATCCGGACAAGTATCGCCTGCAGTACTGCGGTTCGCTCTACACCTGCAACTCGCCGACCGAGAGCAAGGCCGGTTCCGACCTGTACCGCAAGCCGGACCTGAACAAGGCCAAGCAGCTGCTGGCCGAAGCAGGCTACAAGGGCGAGAAGGTCGTGCTGCTGTACGGCACCGACCAGGCGCTGTCGCCGGCGGCACAGGTGACGATCCAGCAACTGAAGAAGATCGGCGTCAATCTGGACGTGCAGTCGATGGACTGGGCTTCGGTTGCCGCGCGCCGCCTGAAGAAGGAAGCGCCGGACGCCGGCGGCTGGAGCCTGTTCCACACCCACGGCGGCTACTTCGACGCGGGCAGCCCGGCCGTCAACCCGTGGCTGTCGGCCGCCTGCGGCAACAGCCTGCCGGGCTGGCCGTGCGATCCGGAACTGGACAAGCTGCGCGCGACCTGGATGAAGGAAGTCGATCCGGCCAAGCGCCGCGAACTGGCTGACCAGATCCAGCTGCGCGGCTTCGAGTCGGCGCCGTACGTGATGTGGGGCCAGTACTTCCCGGTTCACGCGACCCGTGGTCTGAAGAACACGGATGCGATGAAGTCGGGGATTCCGGTGATGTGGAATGTGGAGAAGTAATCCACGCTGATTCCGCCCTCTGTCGTATTCCCTCCCCCTGCAAGGGGGAGGGAACCAGTTCCTGGTCGTGCGACCCGCAAGCTCTCTGTTTCAAACTCCAGGCCCCAGCCTGTTTCCGACCCTCGCCCGATGCTACCCATCCTCAAGCGCATCCTCGTCACAATCCCGGTCATGGCCGTTGTCGCCGTGATCGTCTTCATGCTGATCCACATCTCGCCGGGCGATCCCGCCGCCGTGATGGCCGGCGACAACGCCACGGCAGAGGAAGTCGAGAACATCCGCAAGGGCATGGGGCTCGACAAACCCCTGCCGCAGCAGTTCCTGATCTGGTCCGGCAACATCCTGACCGGCGACCTCGGCACCTCGATCAGCAACCACCGCCCGGTATCGGAACTGATCCTGCAGCGCGTCGGCCCGACGGTATCGATCGCACTGTGGACGATGGTCTTCGCCGTCGCCTGCGCGATCCCGCTCGGCATCACCGCCGCCTACCGCGCCGGCACCTGGGTCGACCGCGCGGTCATGCTCGGCTCGGTGCTCGCGTTTTCGGTGCCGGTGTTCCTGATCGGCTACCTGTTCGTCTATGCGTTTTCGATCCAGCTCGGCTGGCTGCCGGTGCAGGGATACAAGCCGATGTCCGAAGGGCTGGTCGAACATTTCCGGCATCTCGTCCTGCCCTGCACCACGCTTGGTCTCGTCTACATGGCGCTGCTCACCCGCATGACGCGCGCGACGATGATCGAGGCACTCGGCGAGGACTACATCCGCACCGCCCGCGCCAAGGGCCTGGGCGTGCCGTCCGTGATCTGGCATGCGCTGAAGAACGCGGCCAACCCGATCATCACCACCATCGGTGTCGGCATTGCGCTGTTGATCGGCGGCGTGGTCGTGACCGAAACCGTGTTCGCGATTCCCGGCATCGGCCGGCTCACCATCGATGCCGTGCTGCGCCACGACTATCCCGTCATCCAGGGCGTGCTGCTGGTCGCCTCCGGCATCTACGTCCTGATCAACCTGCTGGTCGACCTGTCCTACCGGTTGTTCGATCCCCGCATCCGTTACTGATCTGCCCGGAGTACCAAGCGTGTCTTCGTCCATCGCCACATTCCTCTCGCTGCGCCGGCACCCGACGGTGGCTGCCGGCGCCCTCATCCTGCTGGTCCTGGTCGCGATCGCGGTTGCCGCGCCGTGGCTCACCTCCCACGACCCGCAGGAACTCAACCCGATCATGCGCATGAAGGGGACCTCCGAAGAGCATGTGTTCGGCACCGATGCCCTCGGGCGCGACATCTGGGCGCGCGTCGCATGGGGTGCGCGGATTTCGCTGATCGTCGGCGCGTCCGTCGCGGTGCTGTCGATCCTCATCGGCGTCACCATCGGCATGGTCGCCGGCTACTTCCGCCGTACCGACGCCATCATCATGCGCTTCATGGACGGCCTGATGGCGATCCCCGGCGTGCTGCTGGCGATCGCGCTGATGGCGACCATGCGCGCAAGCCTGACGACGGTCATCATCGCGATCGTGGTTCCCGAGATCCCGCGCGTGGTGCGCCTGGTGCGCGCCTTGGTGCTGACCATCCGCGAGCAGCCGTATGTCGAAGCCGCGCTGGCGGTCGGCACCCGCGTGCCCACGATTCTGGTGCGCCACATCCTCCCGAACCTGTTTGCCCCGGTGATGGT
>DATLGF010000324.1:0-4902 GCA_035540575.1 Noviherbaspirillum sp. | reverse complement strand
GCCCCGGCGCGCCCAGCCGCTGTACTGCGAGTTCCGGCCTTCCTCGACCGCCTGCTCGTTCAGGTAGTGCTGTGCAAACGCGTAGTAGTGCCGCTCGCCATCGATGTCACGCCAGAACAGGCGCACCTTGTCGGCGATGTCGACCTTCGAGGCGAGGTCGTGCGCGATCAGGCATTCCTCGCCCTCGAATTGCTCCAGCTTCAGCGACGGATCGCCGCAGGCATCCCATGCCCGCATGTCCATCCAGGCGCTGTCGGCGTTGACCCAGACGTTCAGACGCTTGGTCAGGAAACCGTTCACCGCGCTCGGCATGGACATCGCCTTGCGGCACGCGGCTTCCATGTCGTCCGGCAGGACCGACACGCCGAAGTTCGGGTTCGCCTTGGACCACACGGACGGGTCGGCCCAATCGTCGCCCTCGTCGATCGTGAAGATGATCCCGAAGAACGATTCATCCTCAAACACCTGGTCGAGGACCTTCGTCACGTGCGTGCGCTGCTCGTAGCAGATCCCACTGCGATCGCTGCCCGCCGTCGTGATCATCCACAGCAGCGGCTGCGACCGGGATCCCGTGCCGGAGTCCAGCACGTCGTACAGCTCGCGGCGCTTGTGCGCATGCAGCTCGTCGACGATTGCGCAATGAATGTTCAGACCATCGAGCGTCGACCCTTCCGCATTCAAGGCACGAAAGGTGCTGGCCATCTCTGCGATCGTGATGTCGTAGGTCATCACGCTCACGCCGAAGCGCTCCAGCAGCGCCGGCGAGCGTAGCGCCATCCGCTTTGCATCGTCGAAGACGATCCGCGCCTGCTCGCCAGTCGTGGCCGCGCTGTAGATCTCCGCACCCGGCTCACCGTCCGCAGTCAGCATGAACAGCGCAACACCGGCCGAGATCGTCGACTTGGCATTCTTGCGGGGCACTTCGATGTACACCCGCTTGAATCGACGCTTGCCCCGCTCATCGACCCAGCCGAAGACGGTGCAAACGATGAAGCACTGCCAGTCTTCGAGGCGGATCGTCGGGAACACCGCGACGCCATCAACGTAGACCGGCCTCGCCCAGTCGCCCTTGATGTGCGGCAGCAGCTCCAGGTAGCGACAGACCCGGTTCGCCTTCGACGGGTCGAACCGATACTTCCACCCTTCCCGCTTCAGGTCGTCCAGCTGCCGCTTGCAGGCCAGACGGACCCACTTGCAGGCAATAATCTCGCCGGCCACCACGCGTTCAGCGTACCGGCGAGCGCGATCTACGTAGTCCATCAGAATTCCGCAAAGCTCTGCGGTCCGTCGTTCTTCTTGGGTTCAGGGTCGGACTTGCCGCCCTCGAAAAGCGTCAGCTGCTTCGCCCCAGGCTGCCCGAGCACCACCCGGGCACGCATGGCCGGCGACAGCCCGAACTCGCCGAGGAGCTTCATCAGCACCTCGCGCTCCTTGTTCAGCAGCTGGTACTCGATGCACTGCATCTCATACCCCTGCGGGGTCCGCGAGACATAAGCCTGCGCAGGATCCTGTTCCTTGCCAGCAGGCTGTTCCTTGTTTTGCTGGATGATCTGCAGCATGCGCCGCTGCAGCGCGGTCTCGAACAGCGCGACCCGCTCCACCGCCTGGCACAGCATGCCCAGCATCTGCTGGTCGAGGCGTGACACGATGTTGTACCGGACCAGCTCGACCGTGATCCGCTTCCACTCCTTGCGGGCTTCCTTGCCCAGGTGTTTCGGCGGATCCGGAATCTCGACCAGCGGGCGCAGTTGACCGTCAGTGATCAGAGGCCGATGGCCACGGTTTCCTTCCAAGACCTTGAGCTCGGTCGGTTTTGCTTTTGGTCCACGAAGTCCCATGTCGCACCTCTCTCAGATACCCCCCCTCCCTGAAACTTGCGCGCACAGAAAAAAGCTGGAACACGCGGTCGCCGGGCGAGGCCCGCAGAGATTCGACCCGCCCCTCCCTGCTACCGTCCAAAGCCGCCGTCTTCACGCGCGGTCTTGCGGTCGTGGCAGCGCTTTGACATCGCTTTCCAGTTCCTGCGGTTCCAAAACAGCTCTTGTGCGCGTGCGATCGCGTCCGGGTTGCCACTGTCCTTCGCATCCTTCAAGCGATGCGGAATGATGTGGTCCACCACCTCGGACGCAGGCGGCCAGTCCAGCCGCTTGCAATCGTCACACTCGCAGACTGGATGCTCGCGTAGGTAAGCATCACGGGCTTTTCGCCACTTGCTGTCATACCCGCGATCGTGAGCCGAACCGCGCCGCTCATCCTGCTGCTGCTGCACAAGGCGCGCGTGCACCTCACAGCGACCGGGAGCATCGAGCAGCCGCGGACAGCCAGGATGCTGGCAGATTGACTTAGCGCGAGACGCCACAGGACCTTCGAATAAAAGAGCCGGCAAGACTGGGGGAGCCATGCCGGCAAAGCCGATGCCCAATACATCGGGGAGACACCAAACACAAAGGCCCGCACGTGGCGGGCCGATTCAGTTGCTACATCCTCTCGGGTCAGGTGCGATCTCCCCACAGCTTCAACGGTGCCGCACCACCACGCCGGGGAAGTCATGTGCGGTGACAGTGCGGCGCATGAATGCGCAAGAGTCGGCCACCAAAAGAAAAAGCCCCGAACTTTCATCCGGGGCTTTCTCTAGTCGTACCTGCTTCGAGGTTGGACAAATTCTCGGGCTCCTGTAACAGCCCTGTCAAGCACTTTTTTGCGCAAGGGCAATCAGACCGTGCAGGCCTGCTGATCGCCCACAATGCCCTGCTGCAGGAAGTAGGGTTCGAGCCGGCGCACCGCCAGGATCTCCAGCGGACGCAGCAGCACGACCAGCTGCTTGTAGGTTCGGGCATACAGCATGTGATTGCCGCCGAACTCCTGCGCCAGGGCCCGGAAGCTGATTTCCACCTTCGCATGGTTCGAGTAGAACTTCGCCACCATGCACTTCATCGCCGCCAGCGGCACCTCGCGCAGTGCAGACGTCTGCACAAGCCAGCCCACCAGCTGCTCGATGGCGTGGATCTTCATTGCCGAGAAGGCATAGCGCCGGGCGCGCACCTCTCCACTGGCCAGCCGCGGCCCGGTCTCCTCATGCTCGGTCGCCGCGTACTTCGCGTGGATCGCCCACATCTCCGGCTCCGGCAGTTTGGTGCGCACCGCGGCCAGGATCATGGCGCACTGGGCGCGGACGTCATTGGCAGACAGGCCTTCGAAGTTCACCGTGCTGGAAGGTGTGCCGCGCAGCTGGTCGAGCCATTGCTCCAGCTGCGGACTGAGGTTGTTCATGGAGCCGAGGATTCGGACCAAGGACTTCCGCAACACACTGTCCTGTTGTGCCGCCTGCGACATGATCGTGAAAGCGACGTGGATCGCCTGGCCGGTATTGTCGAAGATGGCCGGGCCGCGCGGGCCCGGCGCTGGCGTTTCGTTCGGTGCGCGCAGCTTCCATGCGTCCCTAATTGTGTCCCGCTTCGTCATGCCGCTTTTCTCCTCATGCTCGCAATCATTTCCCTCAGTGCCTGCGCCTCCGCCTGCAGCGCCTGGTGATCGTCAACGTCAGCGCGTGGGATTTCGATTCCCATGCGCTGCGCCACTTCCTGCGCGTCGTCCATCCAGCGAGCCCGTCTTGCCCGAGCCATGTCGCGCGCATCGCGATACACCTCGCATGTGTGTTCGGTGATCCGCACCCCCAGCCTGCGCCCCTCCATCGCCCAGAACGTCGGCGCACCGGCGAAGGCTGCGCGCACCTGGGCATCGATCGCGTCCTTTCCGAATGCATCCCGCAGGGCATCGAGGAACGCTGCGGTTTCTGGCATCTGCTCCCTGAGACTGTTCATCCGTCTAACCTCCTTGAAGTTGGACGGAAGGTTGGACGGCGAAAACCCGCATGAATGCTGGCTTCGTCTAACCTCCTAACCCGTCTAACCTGTTTTGATGTTTCACCGAAAAAAAAGACACGGGGAACCGTCACGCGTATACGTGTGCGTGCATGCGTGTGCGTGAGACTTCGCCAAAAAGGTTGGGAGGTTGGACGAAGCCCCTGTTTATGCGGGTTTCGGCCGTCCAACCTTCGTTTTCGAGGTCGGACGAGGTGAGGAGGTTGGACGCCTGAACGGAGCGCCATCGCCTTTTCCGCACGCGGCTGTACCGCGCACGATCCCTGGCGAACTGGCGGCACCGTGGCCTCCACCTCAGATCGGAAGGTCATGGCCCTCCTCCCATGCCGGCAGGCCCTCAGGCTGAGCCGGCGCTTTTTCCTCCTGCGGCCGCACGTAGTACCACTCGCGAGCACCGCCGGTCTGCCGGCGCTTCTGCCAGCCGAGCTTGCGCATGATGTTGGAGATCCGCATGGTCTCCGTCTTGGCATTGCTGATCTTGCCGATCTCGATGTGCAAGGCTCGGGTCAGCAGCTCACGCGCGGTAACGTCATTGCGGCGCCCCAAGGGCGTATCGTTGCCCTCGATGTCCTTGCCTTCGAGGTACTCCCACACGCGGCCGGTCCACTCGTCCCAGATCTCGCGATCACCCTGCACCGGGCTGATCAGCCGCTGCTGCTCATCGCGCGTCGGGAACCACTTCACCCCGGCGCGCATCATGTGCACCGCCTCGCCCAGCAGCTGCTCGCGATCGCGTCGCAAACCCTCCAGATCGATGCGCCCGGTCTCCACCGGCCAGAAGCGCCGGTTGCCAGTCGTGTCCTTGAAGTACTGCCCTTCGTTGGTAGTAGCCGCGAAGACGGTGCGGCGCGGCTGATTGACCATACGGCGCCCGTACGGCTCGCGGTACCGGTCTTTCTGGCTCGACATGAACGCCTTGACGGCGGTGACCTCAGCCCGATTGAACTGCTCCAGTTCCGCGATCTCGTAGATCAGGATTCCCTGGATCGCCAGATAGCCGTCCTTCTCACCCATGCGGAAA
>DATLGF010000323.1:0-3836 GCA_035540575.1 Noviherbaspirillum sp. | reverse complement strand
CCTTCCGGCGTCGCCTGCGCCTCGTAGCCCTGATACAGGGCAATGAAGGTCACGGCGAAGCCGAACACCACGCTCTTGATCACGCCGTTGCCGATATCGGCCCAGACGTCGACGCCGGCCTGCATCTGCGACCAGAACGCGCCTTCATCCACGCCCAGCATCCGCACGCCGACCACGTAGCCGCCCAGCACGCCGACCGCGCTGAAGATGGCGGCAAGCACCGGCATTGCAATCACGCCCGCCCAGAAACGCGGCGCGACCACGCGCTTCATCGGATTGACCGCCATCATCTCCATCGCCGACAACTGTTCGCCGGCCTTCATCAGCCCGATTTCGGCGGTGAGCGACGTGCCGGCGCGGCCGGCAAACAGCAGCGCCGTGACCACCGGCCCGAGTTCGCGTACCAGCGACAGCGCGACCAGCAGACCGAGCGCCTGTTCGGAGCCGTAACGCGTCAACGTGTAATAACCTTGCAGGCCGAGCACGAAACCGACGAACAGCCCCGACACCGCAATGATCACCAGCGAATAATTACCGATGAAATGCACCTGGTCGGTCACCAGCCGAGGACGCCGGAGCAGGCCGGCAAACGCGGCCACCAGTGACACGAACATGCGCGCCGCGTAGCCCAAACCCGCAACGGTCTCGCGAACCTGTCGGCCGAGTGCTGCCAGAGTCGAGGCGATCATTGCGCACGCTCCAGCCCGAGATCCTCGGCCAGCGAGCGGCCGGGATAATGAAATGGCACCGGACCGTCCGCCTCGGCATGGACGAACTGGCGCACGTAAGGGTCGTTCGACGCCAGCATCTGCTGCGGCGTGCCGCCGGCGACGATGCGCCCCTGCGACAGGAAGTAGACGTAGTCAGCGATGTGGAAGGTTTCGTGCACGTCGTGCGAGACGACGATCGAAGTCGACCCCAGCGCATCGTTCAGGCGTCGGATCAAGTTGGCGGCCACACCCATCGAAATCGGATCGAGTCCGGCGAACGGCTCGTCATACATGATCAATTGCGGATCGAGGGCGATTGCCCGCGCCAGCGCCACGCGGCGGGCCATGCCGCCCGAGATCTCGGCCGGTTTCAAATGGGCGGCATTGCGCAGACCGACCGCATGCAGCTTCATCAGCACCAGATCGCGGATCAGCACTTCCGGCAGACGCGTGTGTTCGCGCAGCGGGAAGGCCACATTCTCGAATACCGACAGGTCGGTAAACAGCGCGCCGTGCTGAAACAGCATGCCCATCTTGCGCCGCATCGCATACAGATTGTCCGAGTCCGTCGGATCGACTTCCTTGCCGTCGAATCGGATAGCACCCTGCTGCGCGCGCAACTGACCGCCGATCAGGCGCAGTACCGTGGTCTTTCCCGAGCCGGAGCCGCCCATGACGGCAACCACCTTCCCGCGGGGGAAATCCATGTCCAGGCCGGCCAGGATCGGGCGCGGGCCATAGGAAAAATGCAAACCGCGGATTTCGACGAGATGGGGCACGGCAAGGGCCTGGAGGAAAAAACGGAATTTTAGTGCAGAAACAGGATTCAACCGGCCGGGTGAACCGAGCGGTGTACCTAAAACGGCAAAACCCGCCGGAGCAGAGCGGCGGGTTTTGCTGGAAGTTCGGCCAGATTAACGCGGCAGGACGGTGCTGCCCATCAGGTATTCATCGACCGCGCGGGCGCATTGCCGCCCTTCCCGGATCGCCCAGACCACGAGCGACTGACCGCGGCGCATGTCGCCGGCCGCGAACACCTTGTCGACCGAAGTCTTGTAGCAGCCGTCGCCATCGGTCGTTGCCTTGGCATTGCCGCGCCCGTCCTTGTCGACCCCGAACGCATCAAGCACAGCCTGCACCGGAGACACGAAGCCCATGGCCAGCAGCACCAGGTCGGCCTTCAATTCGAATTCTGAGCCGGGCACCTCGACCATCTTGCCGTCCTTCCATTCGACGCGCGCGGCGATCAGCTTCTCGACCTTGCCGTTCTTGCCTTCCAGACGCTTGGTCGCCACCGCCCAGTCGCGCTCGCACCCCTCCTCATGGGAGGATGAGGTGCGCAGCTTGGTCGGCCAGTACGGCCACACCAGCGGCTTGTTCTCCTGCTCCGGCGGCTGCGGTAGCAGCTCGAACTGGGTGACCGAGGCGGCGCCGTGGCGGTTCGAGGTGCCGACACAGTCGGAACCGGTATCGCCGCCGCCAATCACGACCACGTGCTTGCCGGTGGCCATGATCTGGTCCTTGACCTTGTCTCCGGCGTTGACCTTGTTCTGCAGGGGCAGGAACTCCATCGCGAAATGCACGCCCTTGAGCTCGCGGCCGGGTACCGGCAGGTCGCGCGGCTGCTCGGCGCCGCCGGCGATGATCACCGCGTCGAAGTCCTTCTTCAGCTGGTCCGGCGAAATCGTTTCCTTGGCCCAGTTGTAGACGTTGGCCGTGAAATCCTTGCCGACAAAGACGCCGGTGCGGAAGCTTACGCCTTCAGCCTGCATCTGCTCGACGCGGCGATCGATCAGTGACTTCTCCATCTTGAAGTCGGGAATGCCGTAGCGCAGCAGGCCACCGACGCGATCGCTCTTTTCGAACACCGTCACATCATGACCGGCACGCGCGAGCTGCTGGGCCGCAGCCAGACCGGCCGGACCGGAGCCCACCACGGCAACCTTCTTGCCGGTCTTCGCCTTTGGCGGTTGCGGGACGACCCAGCCGTTCTCCCAGCCCTTGTCAATAATGAAATGCTCGATCGACTTGATGCCCACCGGGTCGTTGTTGATGCCCAGCGTGCAGGCGGCTTCGCACGGAGCCGGACAGATGCGCCCGGTGAACTCGGGGAAGTTGTTGGTGGAGTGCAGGTTGTCCAGGGCCTCCCGATAGTGGCCGTGGTAGACCAGGTCGTTCCAGTCCGGAATGATGTTGTTGACCGGGCAGCCGTTGTTGCAGAAAGGGATCCCGCAATCCATGCAGCGCGCGCCCTGGATCTTCGCCTGGTCGTCGGACAGATGGAGGACGAATTCCTTGTAGTGCTTCTTGCGCTTCTCGGGCGCTTCGCTTGCCTCTTGCAGGCGCTGGTATTCCAGGAAGCCGGTGACTTTTCCCATGATTCTCTTTCTTTCCTAATCCTGATTACGCCGCGATCTTTTCCTTGGCCGACTGGGCCGCATTCAGCTCGCCCAGTGCCCGCTTGTACTCGGTCGGGAACACCTTGACGAACTTGCTGCGTGCATTGGTCCAGTCGTCCAGCAGGTTGCGCGCGCGCGTGCTGCCGGTGTACTTGAAGTGGCGTTCGATGAGGCCTTTGAGGATGGCCTCGTCGGTCTGGCCTTCGCCACCGCGCGTGGTGCTGTGCCACAGCGCGCGCTCGATCTTCGCTTCCTGGTCGACGGCCGAGAGGACCGGGTCCAGCGCCACCATCGCCATGTTGCAGCGGGACTGGAAGCTGCCGTCCGGGTCGTACACATAGGCGATCCCGCCCGACATGCCGGCCGCGAAGTTTCGACCGGTTGCGCCCAGTACGACGACCGTGCCGCCGGTCATGTATTCGCAGCCATGGTCGCCGGTTCCTTCGATGACCGTCGTCGCACCGGAATTACGCACAGCAAAGCGCTCGCCCGCCACGCCGTTGATGAAGGCCTCGCCGGAGATCGCGCCATAGAGCACGGTATTGCCGACGATGATGTTGTCCACCGCCCAGCCGCGGAACTCGGTGTTCGGGCGCACGATGATGCGCCCGCCCGACAGCCCCTTGCCGACGTAGTCGTTGCCTTCGCCGACCAGATCCAGCGTGATCCCGTGCGCGAGGAAGGCGCCCGCCGACTGACCGGCCGTGCCCTGCAGCTGGATGTGGAT
>DATLGF010000322.1:0-5247 GCA_035540575.1 Noviherbaspirillum sp. | reverse complement strand
GGCGTGCGCGAGGCGGTGACGAAAACCGGCGCCAAGGTGTTTTCCGTGGCGGCGACATGGGCGGGAACGGCGGACAGGATGCTCGCAACGAGCGGGAGGAAAGGCGCCGGGAAGGCGGCCGGACCTGTGGAACGGGACATGGATGATTTCCGATTGAAAGCGACCGGCCCGCTTCCCCGCGGGCCGGATCGAACAGAAGCTGGAACGGAAATCGTCGGATGAAGAGAATGAGCCGCATGCAGCAGCCCGATCCGCGTCACGAAACATCCCCGTTCGCACACTTCCACCTGCTCTGGCCGGTATCCGGGCTGCAGGCCTGGTCGTCTCACCTTCCCATGCAAAGCGCACAGTGGCATGTGGAGGCGACCTGTCGTCACGCGGACGACGCCTGCTTACCGTTGCGGGGGCAGCACACGTTGGCTCGTTCTTGGAGCGCCGTGTTTCCCGTTTAACTGCCCGCACGATTGTGCGGGCGGGCACCAGAGCGTTGCGATTGTAAGGCTACAGATAACCGACAGGCAACATCAGAAATCGTAGCGAACCGTCACCCGGACCTGGCGACCCGGGTCCGGGTAGATGCCTGATTCGCAGGCGCCGAACGCGTTGCTGAAGTAACGGCGATCAGTCAGGTTGGTGCCGACCACGGCGAATTCCCACGGACCGGTGCGATACGCATAACGCGCATCCAGCAGCGTATAGGACGGAATGCGCGTCGTGCAGGCATTGGCGAAGTCGCCGCCGTAGCGCTGCGAATCGGTCCACTGCAGTCCGACATACGCGCTGTGCGCGCTGCCCGGCGTCCAGTGCAGGCGGGCCAGCGCGGTGTTGCGCGGCACCAGCACCATTTCGTTGCCGGCGTTCGCACCGCCGGTGAACTCGGCCGACACATGCTGGAAGCTCGCGCTGAGCAGGAAGTCGCGCGCGAGCGCCAGCTGGCCCTCGAGCTCGACGCCGCGGCGGCGGGTCGGGTCCAGATTGGCATTCGCACCCGTTCCGCCGAAAGCATTCGGCGCGGTGGGATCGAAAAAAATCTCGTTGCGCAGCCGGTGCTGGAATACGCGCGCGGTCAGGCGCTGCCCGGCCTGGCCCAGCGTCACGCCGAGTTCGAGATCCCTGGAAGTCTGGGGGGCGAGCGGCTGGCCTGTGGCGGTAAATCCATGTTCGTCGGCATTTGCCACACGGAAGCTGCGGCCGGTTTTCGCGAAGACGTTCAGCGTCGGCGCAAATGCATAGCTGCCCTGCAATTCCCACGCATTGAGCGAGCGCGAGACGTCATATGACTGGAATGCGCCGAATGCGGATTCCTGGTCAAACACCTCGCGGCGCGCGCCGGCCGCGATGCGCGCCTCCCCGATGCGGACCTCGTCGCGCACGTACACCGCGCGGCTGCGCTGCAGGTCGTCCGTGCCACCCGCACTGCGCTCCCAGCGGGCGACATCCACCCCGGCCACCAGTTCGTTGCCTACGCCGCCGAAGTCGGCGCGATGGCGCAGCCGCGGCGAGAACTGAGTGGTCTTGCTGTCCGACTCCCAGGCGAAGCCGCCGAACGAGGATTCGGTGCGCCGCTCGCGCCGCGACAGCTCGGCGGCGAAGTCGAACGCGCCGACGCGCTGCTCGGCAAAGAACGTGTAGCGATCGCTATCGAAAGAACCGAAGTCGTCCGGCGTCAGCGTCTGGCGCGGATTCTGCCGGAACTGTGCAAGCGACAACGGGCCGGCAAAGCGCGAGTCCTGCCGCGAGGCATCGATGCGAAGGCCCAGCCGGGTGCCGGCGGATGCCCACTGCAGGCCGCCGCTGAAGTTGTCCAGCCGCACGTCGTTGTTCTCGCGGAAGTTGTCCGCGCGCTGCGTCCCTGCATGCGCATCGATGGAAAAACCGTCCCATCCGTAGGCAACCGAAGCACGCAATTCCCGGTGATTTAACGAACCCGCCTCGCCGACCACCGTTCCGTTCAACCCCCTGGCCGCGCCGCGACGGGTGATGATCTGGATCGTGCCGCCGGTGGCGCCCTCGCCGTACAGCACGCTGCTGCCGCCGCGCACGATCTCGATACGCTCGACCGATTCGATCGGGATCGAACTCAGCAGCGCCGGGCTCAGCTCGTTCTCATTCAAG
Source organism: Noviherbaspirillum sp. (assembly GCA_035540575.1). Lineage (GTDB taxonomy): Bacteria > Pseudomonadota > Gammaproteobacteria > Burkholderiales > Burkholderiaceae_D > Noviherbaspirillum. The sequence continues at coordinate 3,132 of DATLGF010000322.1, read as the reverse complement.
CGGATGCCGTCCACCAGGATCACCAGGTTCTGGTCGCTGTTGGTACCGAAGCCGCGCAGGTCGAGCGAGTAATCCTGGGTGCCGGCGAAGTTGAGCCGGCCATGCACGCCGCCGAGGCGGCGAATCGCCTCATTGACGTTGTTGATGCCGGCTTCGCGGATTTCGTCACCGCTGATTACGCTCGCGCCGATCGGCGCACGCGCCGCTTCGGTTTCAAAGCGCGTGCCGCTGACAGTCACGGGCGACAGCACGCGCGCTTGCTGGGCTTGCGCGATGGCTGCGTCCGCTGGCAGCAGGAACAATGAGGAGATGGCGGCGACAAGCACGAGCGGCCTGGACACCGACGTGCGCTGGAGGATGGAAGTGTTCATGATCAGGAAGCGAAACGGCATCCCGCCTGCTTCCCCGCAGGCGGAATTCATCAGAAGTCGGAACGGATGCGGATTCGGATCGGGCTCACCGGATTCGATGCCGAGCCACCCGCTCGTCGACTTCCACCTGTCCTGGCCGGTATCCGGGCTTGCAAGTCGAACCGGCCTACCTTCCCATGCTCTTCGCACAGTGGCGTGAAGGACCGGTTGTCAGCGCATCGCTGACGCTTGCTTACCGTTGCGGGGGCAGCACACGTTGGCCCGTGAAGGGGCGCCGTGTTTCCCGTTTAACTGCCCGCGCGAACGCGCGGGCGGGCACCAGAACGGTGCGATTGTAAGGCTTTCTTGCATGAATTGCTTACAAATCGATCAGCGTCAGGGATCCGTATGCGGGCGATGGCTGCCGTCGGTCAGCAGCCATTCGTGCCGCAGCCTCGGCATCGGCCCCGTGCCGGCTGGCGTGCGCAAGACGGATGACGCCCGCATGGCAGACCACGATCGCGCTGCCTTCGCCGGCGCTGCGCACATGGTCCAGAAACGCCTGTACGCGCAGCGCCGCATCCAGCACGCTCTCCCCGCCTCCGGGCCGGTAGCGCACCGGGTCCCCTGCCCAGGCTTCGACCTCCGCACGGGAAATCGCGTCCCATGCACGGTTCTCCCAGGAGCCGAAGTTCAGCTCGACCAGGCGCGCGTCCTCGACGATGGGCATGCCGCCGAGCGCCTGCGCAAGCGGCCGCGCGAGCGCCATGCAGCGCAGCAAGGGACTGGAGTAGAACGACGCGCCGCGCGGCAGCAGCGGCAGCAGCGCTCCCGTCACCTGCGCCACCTCGCGTTCGGAGACGCACAGGTCGGTGCTGCCGTAGCAGGTGCCGGCGGCGACGACCGGTCTAGGATGGCGGATCAGGTAGAGACGCACGTCAGGTCACCAGCGCTAGCACGCCGATATAGAACGCCGCTTCGGACAGCTGCTGGACGGCGCCGAGGCAATCGCCGGTATATCCGCCGATGCGCAGCACGCACTTGCGGGCCAGCCAGGCGGCCGCGAGCGCAGCGGCGATCAGCCCGGCGACGAGAGCCTGCCACGCAAGCAGACCGGCCGCGACCAGCGCCGCCACGGTCAGCGCGACGCTCCCCAGCGCAATCGCGAATTCGCCGTTCGAGATGCGTTGCGCGAGCGGTTTTGCCTTGCCGCTCCCCTTCACATAGTCGAGCTTCCAGATCAGCGCGGTCGACAGCAGGCGGGAGAGCGGATGCGCGGCTACCAACACGGGCGCAACCAGCTGCGCCGGGAGATGCGCCAGCGCGGCGACCTTCGCCGCGAGCAACAGTCCGATCCCGAGCGCTCCGTAGGTCCCGATGCGGGAATCGGTCATGATTTCCAGCACGCGGTCGCGGGTGGTACCGCCGCCGAGGCCATCGCAGGTATCGGCGAAACCGTCCTCGTGAAACGCGCCGGTCAGGTAGATGCCGGCAGCGGTCGACAGCAGCACCGCCGGCAGCGTGGGCAGGACCGCATCTGCGGCGAGGAAGACGAGGGCGGCCGCAGCGCCGACCACGATGCCGACCGCCGGAAAATAGCGGCTCGCCAGATGCAGCCAGTGCGATTCGAAGCCCACCCATGCCGGGATCGGCAGCCGCGTGAAGAACTGCAGCGCAATGAAGAACAGCCGCAACTGGAACAGCGCGCGCCGCAGGATTCCCGAGGGCGTGGCCGGCACGGACACCTTCAAGCCTCTTTCCCGCTGACCTGCGCGGATTCGAAGGTCGCCATCTCGCCCAGGAAGTCGACGGCCGCCTGCACCAGCGGCAGCGCCAGGGCCGCCCCGCTGCCCTCCCCCAGGCGCAGGCCGAGCTGGAGCAGCGGTCGGGCGCCCAGGTTTTCCAGCATCTGGCGATGACCGCGCTCGTCCGAACAATGTGAGAACACGCAGTAGTCGAGTATGGCCGGCTGCAGCCTGGAGGCGACCAGCAGCGCACTGGTGACGATGAAGCCATCGATCAGCAGCACCATGCGACGCTCGGCGGCAGCGAGCATTGCGCCGGCCATCATCGCGATCTCGAAACCGCCGAATGTGGCGAGCAGATCGAGCGGCTCATGCACGCCGGCGTGACGCGCAATTGCCCGCTCGAGTACCGCGCGCTTGTGTGCAATGCCGGGCGCATCCAATCCGGCCCCGGCGCCGACGCAGTCGTCCAGCGAAGCGCCGGTGAGCCTGTGCATCAGCGCCGACGCCGCGCTCGTGTTGCCGATGCCCATCTCGCCGAAACCAAGCACATTGCCGTCCAGTTCCGCAACGATCCCCGCGCCGTAGCGCATCGCCAGCTCGCATTGCGCGCGCGTCATCGCCGGCTCGCGCGCGAAATTGCGCGTGCCAGGCCCGAGCTTGCGGTCGAGCAGGCCGGTGCGCGGTCCGAAGTCATGGTTGACGCCGGCGTCGACCACCAGAAGCCGGCATCCGTTGCGGCGGGCAAAGACATTGATCGCGGCCCCTTCGGCCAGGAAGTTCTCCACCATCTGCCACGTCACGCTCTGCGGATAGGCCGAGACCCCCTCTTCCACCACGCCATGGTCGCCCGCAAACACCAGCACAGCGGGCGTCTTCACGCAGGGAGCGACGCTGCGCTGGATTAGCCCGATCTGCAGCGCGAGCGCCTCGAGCACACCAAGGCTGCCGAGCGGCTTGGTCTTGCTGTCGATCGCGCGCCGCAGCGCGGCTTCGATTTCTGCATCGGCGGTATGGGCAATCCTGGGAACGGGCAT
>DATLGF010000321.1:0-3511 GCA_035540575.1 Noviherbaspirillum sp. | reverse complement strand
GGGCCGATGAGGTCCCTGACGCGGGCCGCCCTCACTGCGTTCGGGACGACAGTAGTTTGGGGATGATCCCCAACGCTGTCGTTCCGAGCGAAACGAGGAATCTCATCCGCTCGCTTTGCGTCCTCGCTTGCCAGGGCGATGAGGTCCCTGACGCGGGCCGCCCTCACTGCGTTCGGGACGACAGGAATATAGCGATAACCCCCAACACTGTCGTCCCGAGCGATGCGAGGGACTTCATCCGCTCACTTTGCGTCCTCGCTTGCTCAGCGTCCTCGCTTGCCAAGTCTGCGCTCAACGCGCCAGCAGCCCATTCACCTGCATCACATCATCCACGCCTAGCGTCCCCGCGGCCGACTTCAGCCGCAGACCGTTGACGATCGTCTCATACCGTGCCCGCGCCAGATCGCGCCGGGTGGAGAACAGCTGCTGCTGCGCATTCAGCACGTCGATGTTGATGCGCACGCCGACCTGGTAGCCGAGCTGGTTCGATTCCAGCGCCGACTGGCTCGACACCTCGGCCGCTTCCAGTGCGCGCACCTGTGCGAGGCCGGCATTGACGCCGAGGAAGGCCTGGCGCGCGCCCTGAGCGGCGGTGCGGCGTACGTTCTCAAGATCGGCGCGGGCGCGGTCTTCCAGCGCGATTGCCTCGCGCACGCGGCTGTCAACCGCAAATCCGGTGAACAGCGGGATGTTCCACTGCAGCGAAACTGAATTGGTGCCGCCGGTAGGCGCACCGGGGACGCTGGTACGGTTGCTGTGGCTGCGGCTGGCCTGCAGATCCAGCGTCGGATAGTGGCCGGCACGGTTGCGCTTGATTTCGCTGCGCGAGATCTCCAGCGCAAGCTGCTGGGCGAGCACGCCGTAGTTCTGCTGCTCGGCGCTCTCCACCCAGTTCGTCACCTGCGCCGGTTCCGGCGGGGTCAGGCGCACGCCCGGACGCAGCTGCGCGAGCTCCCCGGCCGGACGGCCAATGATCTGCTGAAGGGCCGAACGGCGGATTTCGAGATCGTTTTGCGCCGCGAATTCCTGGGCGATCGAAAGGTCGTAGCGGGCTTGCGCTTCATGGGTATCGGTAATCGTCGCGGTGCCCACCTCGAAGTTGCGTTTGGCCGAAGCCAGCTGTTCGGTGATCGCGGTCTTCTGCGCCTGCACCGAAGCCAGCGTGTCCTGCGCGGCCAGCACGTCGAAGTAGGCCTGCGCGACGCGCACGATCAGATCCTGTTGCGCCTGCGCGAACTGCGCCTCGCTGATCGCCACTGACAGCTTGCCCTGCTGATAGGTCTCCCAGTTCGCCAGCCGGAACAGCGGCTGCGAGAGCGAGATCGCATAGGTATTGGTATTGACCGCCGATATCGGGCCGGGAGGATCGGCCCGGCTGTACGCGCCGCCCAGGCCGATCACCGGCAGCAGCCCGGCGCGCGCCTGCACCGCACGCTCCTGCCCGGCGGTCAGCGTCGCGCGGGCGCTCGCGAACTGCGCATCGTTGGCGAGCGCTTCCTGGTACACCTGCATCAGGTCGAGCGCATGGGCGTGGACGGACAGCAGGGTGCCGGCGATCAGCGAAGCCAAGGCGGCGAGGGCGGGTTTGCGCATCAGGTTTTCTCCGTGTGGGAACTCAGTAGGTCGGCATCGTGTTGTCGACCTGCAGCGCCCAGGCGTGGACGCCGCCGGTCAGGTTGATCACGTCGGCGAAGCCGTTGCGCTCGAGGAAGGCAGCCACCTGCATGCTGCGCGCGCCGTGGTGGCAGATGCAGACGATCTGCGCCTCCTCGTCCAGCTCGTCGATACGCGCCGGCACCGTGTTCATCGGCATCGGCTGCGATCCGGCGATATGGCAGGTCGCGAATTCCCAAGGCTCGCGCACGTCGAGCAGCACCGGCTTGGGCCGGGATTCATCGGCCAGCCAGGATGCCAGTTCCGGTGCTGTCACGGTTTGCATGGTATGCCTCAGAAAGAGAAGCGCGAAGGCGCCTGCGCGTTGCGCAGCGGCTTCACATCGGTTTCGAAAATCTTGACGGTGTCCCAGGCGTTCTCGCCGACGCGCGTGGTGATCTGGGCCGACATCACCGGCGAAGTGCCGATGATGGAAAACACGCGGCCGCCGACCTTGATCTGCTTCAGGAAGGCTTCCGGCAGCAGCGGCAGCGAACCGGAGATCACGATCACGTCCCACGGCGTCTGGCGTCCGGGATCGTTCCAGCCGCGCGCGCCGTCGCCTTGCACCACGTCGACGTTGGTCACGCCATAGCCGGACAGGTTCTTCGCCGCCAAGTCGCGCAGCGCCGGATCGATCTCCACGGTGGTCACATGGCGTGCCTTGCTGGCGAGCAGGGCGGCCATGTAACCGGAGCCGGCGCCGATTTCCAGCACGTCCTCATCCTTGCGCGGCGCGACTTCCTGCAGGATGCGCGCTTCCATCTTCGGCGAGAACATGTTTTCGCCGCCCGGCAAAGGGATCTCGGTGTCGACGAAGGCCAGGCTCTTGTAGGCGGCCGGCACGAAAGCTTCGCGCTTGACCTCGACCAGCGTTTCCAGCACTGCCGGATCGAGGACGTCCCAGGTGCGGATCTGCTGCTCGATCATGTTGAAACGGGCTTTTTCGATGTTCATGTCGCTATTCGGCGGTTGGGTTGGGAAACCGGGAATTTTATCAAACGGCATCCTCTTGTTTGCTCTCGGGCACGGTCAGCGGCGGTGTTCCGTGAACCGTTTCCGGTTTGCCATTCCACTTGCGCTTCGCCCATGCGGCAAAGTCGTCCAGATAGGTGTAGATGACCGGCACCACCACGAGCGTCAGGATCGACGAGGTGATGATCCCGCCGATCACCGCCTGGCCCATCGGGGCGCGCTGCTCGGAGCCTTCGGACATGCCGAAGGCGAGCGGCACCATGCCGAACACCATCGCCAGCGTGGTCATCAGGATAGGGCGCAGGCGCACATCGGCCGCCTCCATCAGCGCAGAGAAGCGGTCGGCCCCGGCCGCGCGCGCCTTGTTCGCGAAATCGACCAGCAGGATCGCGTTCTTGGTCACCAGGCCCATCAGCATGATGAAGCCGATGATCGAGAACATGTTGAGCGTGGAGCGGAACATCAGGAGCGCAAGGAACACGCCGATCAGCGTCATCGGCAGTGCGGACATGATCGCCAGCGGCTGGGTGAAGCTGGCGAACTGCGAGGCCAGGATCATGTAGATGAACACGATCGCCAGGAACAGCGCGGACAGCGCGAAACCGAACGATTCCTGCATGTTCTTGGTCGCGCCGCCCATCTGGTAGCGGTAGCCCGGCTGCCAGTCCATCGCATCGAGCGCGCGCCGCACGTCGGCGCTGACCGCGCCGGCCGAACGGCCGACCACGTTTGCCGAAAGCTCTACCTCCCGGTTCAGGTTGCGTCGGTTGATCTGGCTCGCCCCGGTCGATTGCTCGATGCTGGCGACCTGGCGTAGCGGCACCATCCGCGGCGAGCCCTCGGCGTTCACCTGCGAGCTGGCGAGCATCAGGCGGGCCAGATC
>DATLGF010000320.1:0-4123 GCA_035540575.1 Noviherbaspirillum sp. | reverse complement strand
GGCGGGCACGGGCGGCACCCGTGACAGCCGGGATTGTACCCGCCCGATCGCCGCCTCCGGAAAGCAGTACACTCCACCTCCCGATCAAGCCCCTTCGGAATCACCCTCATGTCCAAGCCGGATCCCGACTTCTACAACCGCCAGTACAACGCCCGCGCCACCATCCCGGATCACCCCCGCATCTTCACGCGTTGGCAGAAGGATTCGGCCGCCGTGCGCCGCCAGCTGGCCGGACTGTTCGACATTGCCTACGGCGACGCGAGCGGCGAACGGCTCGACTTCTTTCCCGCGTCGCGCGGCAATGCGCCGCTGCTGGTGTTCATCCACGGCGGATGGTGGCGCTCGCTGGACAAGTCGGATTTCTCCTTCGTCGTGCCGGCCTACACGCGTGCCGGATTCAATGTCGCGCTGACCAACTACACGCTCGCCCCGCAGGCATCGGTCGCCGAAATCGTCGCAGAACAGCTGCGTGCGCTCGCCTGGCTGTATCGCCACGCCGAGCAATACGATTTCGACGCCGGGCGCATCGTCGTGGCCGGGCACTCGGCCGGCGCGCACCTGGCGGCGATGATGATGGCCGCGCACTGGCCGGTGTATGCGGACGATCTCCCCGCCGACCTGGTCAAGGGCGCGGTCCTGATGTCCGGCATCTACGACCTCGAACCGGTCCGGCATGCGGATTTCGTCAATGTCGACCTGAAGATCGGCGAGGCCGACGTCGCGCGCCTGTCGCCGGCGCTGATGCCGCCGCATCGACCGATTCCTTTCGTGACCGCCTGCGGCGCGCGGGAATCGGACGAATTCCGGCGCCAGACCGCGCTGATCGAAAATGCATGGAAAGATGCGCATCAGACAACGGTGCCGCTGCCACAGTCCAACCACCTGACCATCTGCGACGCCTTCGCCGACCCCGACCATGCATTGTGCAGGGCAAGCCTTGCGCTTCTGGCGCGTTAGCAACAGAGCGGGACAGCCAAAGCGCGCGCTGCTTGGCTGGCGATTATCGAAGCAGTATCATGGCCCGTGTTGCACTGGCGAAATTTTCTGTCCCAACGGCGGGGAGCGCCAGTCGTCATGTCAGGGAGGCTGGCATGGATGACCTGATAACGAATACGGAACACCACGATGAGCGACGCTGCAGACGACGACCTGGAAGCACTGTTTGACCAGATTTCCGCCGGGCGCGGGACCACGGCCGCGGAAGCGCCGCCCGCCCCGCCGGCAGAGGCTGCAGCCAATAACCCCGACCTTGCGAGCACCGCCCTGCCCGCCGCGCCCGAAGCCCACGATCACGACAACTCGATGTACGAGCGTCTCGGCGGCATCCTGCGCATGCTGCACGATTCGCTGCGCGAGCTCGGCTTCGACCGCTCGCTGTCGGACGTGGCCAGCCAGATCACCGATGCCCAGAGCCGCCTCGAGCACATTGCCTCGCTGACCGAGCAGGCCGCCAACAAGGTGCTCAACACGGTCGACACCAGCCTGCCCGAGCAGGAGGCGCTGTCGAAGCAGGCGCAGGAGATGGACGAACGCTGGACCCAGCTGTTCGCCGGCAAGCTCAGCATCGAGGAATTCAAGTCCCTCGCCGGCGACTCCCGGCAGTTCGCCGCCCATGTGATGAATGCGTCCGAAGCCGAGAAAGCCCGCCTGCTCGACATCATGATGGCGCAGGACTTCCAGGACATTACCGGCCAGCTGATCAAGAAGATCGTAAGTATCACCAGCACCGCCGAGCGCGAACTCGCGCAACTGCTGCGCGACAACGCCCCGCCCGAGGTACGCGCGGCGATGGAGCAGAAGCCGGCCGAGCTGATGCAGGGACCGTCCGCGCCGGGCCAGGCCATGGCGCAGGACGACGTGGACAGTCTTCTTGCCGACCTGGGGTTCTGATGGATGACATGCTCAAGGAGTTTGTCGTCGAGGCGCTGGACCTCGCGACCAACGTCGAGGAACACCTGCTCTCGCTGGAGCGGCGGCCCGACGACAGCGACTCGCTGAACGCGCTGTTCCGCTCCTTCCATACGATCAAGGGCGGCGCCGGCTTCATGAACCTCACCGCCATCGTCTCCGCCTGCCATCTGACCGAGAACCTGTTCGATGCGCTGCGCACCGGCAAGGTGCCAGTCACGCCGTCGGCGATCGAAGCCGGCCTGCAGGCCAGCGGCTTCGTTGGCGACCAGCTGAAGCAGCTCGCCAACGGCGCTTCGCCCGATTCGCTGCCGTCGATGCCGCCGGAACTGGAAGTGCTGCTGACCGAGGCGATCGAGGGCAAGTCCGCTCCCGCGCGCGCTATCGAGCCGGCGCCGTCTGTCCAGCCGCCTCCCGCCATCGATGCGGGCGCCGGCAGCGCCGACGGACCCGACTGGGAGGCGCTGTATCGCGCCGTCGTCCCGGCGAGCGCCGCCGTCCCGGCAGCGGAATCTGCCGCGCAGGCCGCGCCTGCCGTGCCGTCCACGGGCGCGGCGCAGCCCAAGGCGGCCGCCGACGAGGCGCGCCCGATCACCACGCAGGTCAAGGAAGACACGATCCGCATCGACGCGATCAAGCTCGACGCCCTGCTGGAAGTGGCCGGCGAATCGGTGCAGGCAGCCAACCAGGCCGCGGTGCTGCTGGAAAAGCTCGCGCAGTTCAAGTTCGAGGGCCAGGCCGCCGCGCTGATGGCGACGCTGCAGGAAACCCTGAGCCGCGCATCGCGCTACTCATCCGAACTGCAGCGCGCGACGCTTTCGACGCGCATGCAGCCGGTCGGCCGCCTGTTCCAGAAATTCCCGCGCCTGGTGCGCGAACTCGCGCGCGATCTCGGCAAGGACGTGGACCTGGTGATCGAGGGCGCGGAGACCGAAGTCGACCGCGTGGTCGTCGACAGCCTCTACGACCCGCTGGTGCACATGCTGCGCAACGCGCTCGACCACGGCATCGAAACGGCGGAGGAACGCGCCGCCACCGCCAAGCCGGCCAAGGCGACCATCCTGCTCAAGGCCTGGCAGGAAGGCAGCAGCGTGATGATCGAAGTGTCCGACGACGGCAAGGGCATGGACGCGGACCGCCTGCGCGCGAAGGCGCTGGCCAAGGGCCTGATCGGCGAACATCAGGCGCAGACCGCCGAGGAAGCGTTCCAGCTGGTCTTCCTGCCCGGCTTCTCGACGAAGGAAGTGGCGTCCTCGGTCTCCGGCCGCGGCGTCGGTATGGACGTCGTGCGCACCGCGGTCGAGAAGCACCGCGGCGCGATCCGCATCGACTCGCACCTGGGCGAGGGAACCACGTTCACGATCCGTCTGCCGATCGAACTGTCGATCGTGCCGACCATGCTGGTGCGCACCTCCGGCGCGCTGCTGGCGATTCCGATGGCGGTCGTGCAGCGCGTGGTGGAACTGCCGGAAAGCTTTGACGAAGTCGGCGGCGCCCCGGTGCTGCGCGACCAGGGCCGCCCGCTCGCCGTGCGCTCGCTCGCCGAGATCCTCGGCTACGAGCCGTGCCGGGAGAAGGTCGGCATCGTGATCGCCGCGCCGCATCCGTACATCGTCGCCGTGGAAGGCGTGGACGGCACCGCCGATCTCGTGATCAAGCCGCTGACGGCAATCGCCGTTCCGGGCGTCAACGGCACCGCACGCTCGGCCGAGGGTGAGTTGGTGCTGGTGATCAGCCTGGCCTTCCTGCTCGACGGCTGCAAGCACAGCTCGCCGGGAACACTGTTGGCGGCCTGACCGCCGACGCCCCTCCTCCCTGTGGCCCCGGCGCAAGCCGGGGCCCGGCGTCCTTGCTCTTGGGCGCCGCTAACCGACGGCGCGCGCCAGTGTCACGCCGCGCGGACGCGCCAGCAGCGTCACCGCGCCGGCAATCGCAAGACTGACGAACCAGCCGAAGTCGAACAGCGTCACCCAGAACGGCGCCACCGCACCCTGATCCAGCACCCCGGATACGACCAGATACCCCGGCAGGCAGGGCGCCACGCCCAGCACCAGCGCAAGCACCGCCATCAGGTTCCACCCGCCGCTGTACTCGTACGACCCGCCGCGCAGATACAGATCCTGCACGACCAGCTTCTGCCGCCGCACCAGGTAGTAATCGGCCAGCAGCACACCGGCGATCGCGCCCAGCAGCGTGCCGTAGCCGCCTAGCCAGG
>DATLGF010000319.1:0-9669 GCA_035540575.1 Noviherbaspirillum sp. | reverse complement strand
GCCGGGTCGGCGCGGCCAGCAGTTCACGCACCAGCGACTTGAAGAACGCCGGATCGCGCACCGCGTCGTCGAGGCGGGCGAGCGTGGCTTCGTTGTCGAAGGCCGGCAGCAGGTCGGCGCCGGCCATCTCCAGCGGCAGCGCGTGCAGCAGCTTGCGCAGGCCGTGCGGCACGCCGCCGCCCCTGACCTCGCGCTGCGAGAAACGGAAGTCGCGCAGCGCGGCCTCCAGCGCGGACTGCGGCACGCCTTTTTCGGCAGCGGATTCCAGCGCATCCCGGATCAGCGTCTTTGCCGCCGCGGTTTCCTCGCGCGTGAGTCCCTCCATGCCGAGATGGAACAGCATCTGCCGGTAGCTGGCGTCGAAGCCGTTCAGCTCCGAGGGCCGACCGTAGCCGGCCGATTCCATCGCGCGCATCACCGGCGACGAGGCATCGCCGATCAGCCCGCTTTCGAGCAGATGAGCGCGGCAATACGCGAGCGGGTCCGAGGATTCACCGAGCAGCCAGGCGAACTGCACGCCGAACTCGTCATCGCGCGCGGTCGGGGAGGGCACGAGGATGGTCGCTTCCTTCGGCGCATCCCAGTGCGCGGCCAGTTCCGGCATGCGGCGCGGCGCCTTGCCGGGCAGGCGCGACAGCACCTGCTCGGCGATCACGCTCTGCACGGCGACCGGATCCAGTCGGCCGGCCGTCATGAAGATCGCCTGCGACGGGTGATAGTGGCTGGCGTGGAATTCCTTCAGCTCCTCGTGGGTCAGCGACGGGATCTCGAGCGGATCGCCGCCGGACTCGACCTCGTAGGTCGTGCCCTTGAGCATGATCGCGGACAGATCGCCCATCAGCGCGCGCATCGGGTCGCCGAACGCGCCCTTCATCTCGTTGAACACCACGCCGCCGTAGCCGAGCTTGCCGTTCTCCAGCGTGTAGCGCCAGCCTTCCTGCAGGAAGTCGAGGTAGTCCAGCTTCGGGAAGAAGGCCGCGTCCAGGTAAACGCCGAGAAGGTTGTTGAAATCGGCCGGATCGGTGCTGGCAAACGGATAGACGGTGCGGTCCGGATAGGTCATCGCGTTCATGAAGGTCGAGGTCGAGCGCCGCAGCATCGCGAAGAACGGGTCGCGCACCGGATAGCGCTGCGATCCGCACAGGGCCAGGTGCTCGAGGATGTGCGCGCGGCCGTCGCTCTTGTCGGGCACGGTCGGGAACGCGACCAGAAACACCATCTCCGGGTCGTCGGTTGCGAGATGGATATGGCGTGCGCCGCTATCCGGATCCATGTATTCCTTCAGGACAGCCTGCATGGTGCCAACCGGGCGGGCGCGCTGCTCCACAAAACTCATCGGGGATTCCTATCTAAGGTTCGGCGAATGGACGTTCGATTGTACTGGGGCGGGATCGTGCGCGCTTTGAATCGCGCATGCGACTGGCGTTGCGGATCGAGCCGGCGGAGCGGGCGGGCGCCGGCGAAGGGGTATCAGTCGGCCTGCACCGCGGCAGGCGACGGTGCCGGTTCGGACAGCCTGACGCGGTTGCGGCCGGCGGCCTTCGCTTCGTACAGGGCAACGTCGGCCCTCGACAGCAGTTGCTGCACCGTTTCCCCGTTGAAAGGAATGGCGGCGCCGGCCGAAATCGTCACGCGCAGGCCGGGGGCGATCTTGTCCCAGGGGTGACGCGCAACCCCGTCGCGCAACCGCTCCAGCGCCTGCGTGACGGCGTGCGCGCTGCGGTCATGCAGCAGCAGCGTGAATTCCTCGCCGCCATAGCGCGCCAGTGCTTCCGATGATCGGCATCGCGCGCCCAGCAAACGCGCAAGTTCCTTCAGCACCCGGTCGCCGACCAGATGACCGAAACGATCGTTGATACTCTTGAAATGGTCGGCATCGACGATGGCTACCGCAAAGCCTCCGTGCCCGCGCTCGCTGCGATGGTGTTCCTCGTCCAGCAGGCGGATGAACTCGCGCCGGTTCAACAGGCCCGTCAATTCGTCGTGGCTCGCCAGCTCGGCAAGCCGGGTGGTTGCCACGAGCAGCTCCTTGTTTTTCCGATGCAGGCGCTCCCGCAGGCGCGAGACTTCCGCGTTAATGAACAGAAAACGCCCTAGCGCGGCCGCCACCGCGACCCAGAGCAGCAGTTGCTCGGCCGGACTCCAGTCCAGCATGCCGAGACCGGACGGGCGCATGCCCAGCGTGAGCATGGTCGCGCCAAGCGACAGCGCCAGCAGTGCCCAGGCTGCCAGGAACTCGCGCCGGCTGAAGTAAAGTCCGCCGTAGCAAAGCGGAATGAACAGATTGACGATGAACACCGGCAGCACCTTGGGCGCGAGGAACATCGCGAGGAAATTGATTCCGCAGGCGCCGATGACCTGCGGCCAGGTGATCGACGGGTCCTTCAGGCGGCGCGTCAGGCCGGACCATTGGCTACCGATGAACAGCGCATTAAGGGCGAGCGCGACTGCCAGCAGAATCCATACGGCAGAAGCAGGGACGGAGCCGGTAGCGGCAAAACCGGCCATGATGAGGATGAACAAGGTGTAGTCGACCGCGGCCGAGCCGGTCGATTTCAGGCGGATCGCGGTCTGGGCGTCCATGGATGCCATCCACTCGCTGCCGAGACGGCGCACACGTTCGAGCATCAATTCCCCCGCTTGGTAACCGGATTGCATCGAGCATATTCCAGTTCGGCAACTTTTGGCATCCGCGGCGGCACGGGGAGCGTTGCGAGAGCGGCACAAGCTGGCAGGCGGGCGCAGGGAACGGCGTGAATGGGAAGGTATTTCAGTCAAACGACTACTCTTGCTATGTCGTTCCCGTGCAGGCGGGAACCCAGTTCAGACGTCTGTAGTACTGCTGCACCTGAGCTGGGCTTCCGCCTGCGCGGGAGCGACATTGCAAGGTTCTTCGCTCAAATAAACGGCGTTCCGGCTCACACCGTCCCTTGCGCCTGCCTGCGGTATTCGTCTGGCGTGACGCCCATCAGCCGACGGAACATCGCGATGAACGCCGATGCACTGCCATAACCCAGGTCCAGTGCAATCGCCTCGATCTTTTCCCCGGCTTCCAGCAGCGGCATCGCCTTGACCACGCGCAGGCGCTGACGCCACTCGGAGAGCGACATGCCGAGCTCGCGCTGGCAGCGCCGCACCAGCGTGCGCTCGGTCGTGTGCACGGCCTGTGCGAGCTGCGCGACCGAACGCGTGTCGCCCGGATCGGCCTCCAGCATCGCGAGCACCGCACCAAGCAGCGGATCCTCGGTGGTCGGCAGATAGCTGCCCGCGCGGGCGGCGCTGCCGAGCTGATCAACCACCACCTGCAGGAGCCGGCCGTCCTGCGCGGAATGGGGCCACTGCGGCGGATGCTCGCGCAGGTGCTCGAGCATCGCCCGCACCAGCGGCGAAACGGTCAGCGCGCAGGCTTCGTGCGGCAAGCCTTCGCACAGCGTCGCGGCCACATAGAGCGAGCTGTGACAGGCTTCGTAGCGGTTCAGGCCCTGGTGCTCCACGTCCGGCGGCAGCCAGATGCCGTATTGCGGCGGAGCGAGGTACTGCCGCGCCCCGATCCTGACTTCGATCACGCCGCTGAACGAATAGACGAACTCGCCCCAGGTGTGACGATGCACCGGATAGGCGCCATCGGCCGGGATGCTTGCCGCGCGGAAAACGATGGGCGTGCGGAAGGCCTCGCTGAACAGTGGCGGATGCAGGTGACGGGTCAGGCTTTTCACGGGGTGTGGCGGGAGGGCGCTATCGGATGTCCGATTCTAACTATATGGATCGTAGCCGACAGCCGGACAATGCGTGTTCGAACTGCCTTTCCCCGATTGCATGGACGCGAGAAAACCGCTGGACGCGCAGGCCGTAGGCCTGATGCTCTTCCTCTGCTTGTGCTGGGCCCTGCAGCAGGTTGCACTCAAGGCAACCGCGGCCGACATCGCCCCTATCCTGCAGATCTCGCTGCGCTCCGGCATCGCGGCCTTGCTGGTCGGCGCGCTGATGCTGGCGCAACGCGAGAAACTCTCGCTCGCCGGCGGCGAATGGCGGCCAGGGATGGTGGTTGGTGCGCTGTTCGCGCTCGAATACCTGCTGCTCGGCGAAGCGCTGAGACTGACCTCCGCCTCGCACGCCGCCGTCTTCCTCTATACCGCGCCGATCTTCGCCGCGCTCGGCCTGCACTGGAAGCTGCCGTCGGAGCGGATGTCCGCGCTCCAGTGGCTGGGGATCGCGCTCGCGTTCTGCGGCATCGCGCTGGCCTTCCTCGGCCGGGACACGCAGGCGCCGACGGTCGCGGTCTCCAGCATGCTGCTGGGCGACTTGCTCGCGCTGCTTGCCGGCGCCGCATGGGGCGCGACCACTATCGTGATTCGCACCACCAGCCTGTCCGTCCTGCCCGCCAAGCAGACCCTGCTGTATCAGCTCGTCGGCGCCTTCGTGCTGCTGCTGGCCTGCGCGGTCGCGTTCGGCCAGACCGGATTCAAGCCGACCCCGCTGGCGCTGGCCAGCCTCGGCTTCCAGGCGGTGATCGTATCCTTCTTCACCTTCCTGCTGTGGTTCTGGATGCTGCGCCACTATCTGGCCTCGCGGCTGGGAACGCTGTCGTTCATGACACCGCTGTTCGGCGTGGTGCTCGGCGCCTGGCTGCTGAAGGAGCCGATCGAACCCGGCTTTCTCGCCGGGGCGGTGCTGGTCATGGCCGGCATCGTGCTGGTGAGCGGGCACGGATGGCTGGGCCAGCTGGCCGGCGCGATTCCGCGGCTGCTGAAACGCCGCTCGGCCTAAGGCTACGCTGAACAAGTCCCCGCGCGTCGCGCATCCCGAACTCGGGCGGTCTGCGGCGTTGCCCATCCTCGCGATAGCCCCGCTATCGCTGCGGTGTGCGCCTTGCAGCCCATCCCGACTTCGGGCGCGCGCCCTCGCGGGACTTATCCAGCGTAGCCTTAACGCCTACTGCGCGCCGCCGCGCGCCTCGGCCAGTGCGATCGTCAGGTGCTGCACCTTCTTCTTCAACTGGTCGCGCTCGTCGGTGAGTTCCGCGACCTTCTGCCTGAGGCGGTGGATCTCGATCTGCTCGGGCGTCGCATCCTCGGGCGGCGGCGCGGGTTCCGGCCTCGGCGGCAGCCGCGCCTCGCGCACCTGGCGCGCCGCCAGCTTCAATTCGTTCCTGCCGCCGGCGACCGCCTCTTTCTGCTTTTCCTCCGGAAGCGAAGCGACCGCCGCCGCCGCGTTGATCGAAATCACGCCGGCCCTGACCGCATCGACGAGTTCGGGCGCGGCGGTTTTCTGAATCTTCTCGATCTGGCCGAGCGTCGCGCTGCTGACGCGCGCAGCACGGGCCAGCACTTCGCGCGTCAAGGGCGGCTCGGCAGGCTTCGCTACGGTTTCCTCATTTGCCGGCGCCTGTTCAGGTTCTGGCTGCGCTTTTTCCTGGGCTTGTCGCGCGGCCAGGATCTCCTTCTTGCGCAGCGCGAGCACGCCGCGCTGGAAATCCGACACGCTGCGCCGTCCCAGGTGGTTGTCGATCATCCAGAGATAGACGTCGTCCATCGACTTGAAGGTCTCGTTCTGCACGGTCTTGAACGGGATGCCGTGCTTCTGGCAGATGCCGTAGCGGTTGTGGCCGTCCACCAGCACGTCGCCCCACAGCACCAGCGCGTCGCGGCATCCCTCGGTGAGCAGACTGCGTTCCAGCGCCGCGTACTCGTCCTCCGTCAACGGGTCGATATAGGCGCGCAGGGTTTCGTTGATCGTGATGGACATAACGGGCTTCGGGCAAGGCGAGGGCGGCAGTTTACACGCGAACGCCAGGATGCGCGGTCGCAGCGGCCGGGCGGTGGAATACGCGCCAGCGCCGGTTGCGGCAGAATGAATGCCTGCCACAGAAGGTGGCGTTCGCATCGAAAGGGAAGTCCATGAAACTGTACTACTCGCCCGGAGCCTGTTCGCTGGCGCCGCATATCGTCGCGCTCGAAACCGGGCAGCCGCTGGAACTGGTCAAGGTCGACATTCCGAACAAGAAGACCGAGAACGGCGACGATTACTGGCAGGTCAATCCGAAAGGCTATGTGCCTGCCCTCGTGCTAGACAACGGCGAGGTCCTCACCGAGGTGGCGGTGATCTGCCAGTACCTGGCCGACCAGGCGCCCGACAGCGGAATGATCGCGCCGTTCGGCAGCGCCGAGCGCTACCGGCAGATGGCGGCGCTGAACTTCGCCGCTACCGAAGTGCACAAGCAGATCGGCGCGCTGTTCAATCCGGCCCTGACGCCGGAGATGCGCACGGTGCAGACTGCGACGATCTCGCGCCGCCTCAACGCGCTCGAAAAGATGCTCGACGGGTGCCCCTACATCATGGGCGAGCGCTTCACAGCGCCGGACGCCTACCTGTTCACGGTGCTGAACTGGGCGCGTGTTCACAAGATCGATCTGGCGCCCTGGCCGAACATCCGTGCCTACATGGCACGCGTCGCCGAGCGGGACAAAGTGCAGGCTGCGATGCGGGCCGAGGGCCTGGTCAAGTGAACCGCGCCGGGGCGGCATGTTGAATCAGGGCTTGGCCCCGATCCCTGTCCCCGGCGAGCCCGACGTTCCCGCGCCGCCGCCGGATGCGCCGGCGGCGCCGCTGTCGATGCCGGCCGGAGCGCCGCTTTCTCCGGTGCTCGTATCCGAGCCGTCGGCAACCGTGCGCCTCACCTTCACGCCGTTCTTCTCCGTTTCCGACACGCGTCGGGCGGAACCCGGCTGTTCGACGTTCACCGCCTTCGCATCCGGCGCGTTCCTGTTCACCAGATCATCGGGGCCGACCTCGACCACGTCGCTCGGATCACCGGTCGACGACGCGCCGTGCCTGTTCATGCCGGCGTCGAGCACATCCGATCCAGCAAGTCCCGCGCCGGTGGCCACATCCGAAGTCATGCGGCCGGCCGGCGGGGCAGGGCGGTGCGCCCCGGAGCGATCCGGTTCCGACGGCGAGGAGACGCCGGCCATCAGTTGGCCCGCGTCCTGATACTTGTTGCCGCTGTTCGCCTTGGTCGCGATATCGCCGAGCGACACGATGCCGAGCAGCCTGCGCGCATCGTCGTGCGAGACGACCGGCACGCGGCGGATCTGGGTATCGGCCATCTGCTGCATCACCTCGTCTAGCGGCTGGTCTTCATAGCACCAGCGCACGTCGGCGCTCATCACTTCGTCGACATGCGCCTCGTCCGGCGCCATGCCGGCCGAGGTGGCGCGCACCGTGATGTCGCGGTCGGTGATCATGCCCACGAGCCGCTCGCCGTCGCATACCGGCAGCGCCCCGACGTTCAGCTCATCCATCATCTGCGCAGCGCGCCGTATCGTCTCGTGCGGGGAAACGACCTGCACATTGCGTGTCATCAGTTGCGAGACCGTCTGCATCGCATTCTCCTTTCGTTGCGCACGCTCAGCTGGTGGCAATTCCGACCGCGTGGCCGTCGGCCTTGCCCTGCAGATTGGCCTGCATGCGCGCGGCGATGACTTCGATCGTCTTGTCGTTGAAGGCGGGGATGTCGGCGGGCTTGCGGCTGCTGACGAGCATGCCGTCGACCACCACTTCCTGGTCGACCCAGTGGCCGCCGGCGTCGCGTATCTCCTGTTCCAGCGTCGGATGACTGGTGAGCGTGCGTCCCTCGACCAGTCCCGCGGAGACGAGCAGCCAGGCGCCATGGCAGATCACCGCGATCGGCTTGCCGTCGTCGTCGAAGGCCCGGGCGAAGCGCTGCGCTTCCTCGATGTTGCGCAAGGCCGCCGCATTCACTTTGCCGCCGGGCAGCAGCAGCGCGTCGAAGGCCTTGGCATCGGCCTCCTCGAGCCGCAGGTCGACCTGGAACTCTTCGCCCGGCTGCTCGTGGTGCATGCCGCGCACCGTGTCGTACCTGTCGGAGACGATGCGCGTAAACGCACCCTCCGCCTCAAGCGCCTTCTTCGGCTCCGTCAGTTCCACCTGCTCAAAACCATCCGTAACCAGGATGGCGATATTCATGCCGTTCAGTGCCAGGTCCAAGGCGTTTCTCCATGTGGCAAAACCCTGTTGATTGAACGGCATTGGAAAAGTTCGGCGCGCGCTAACGGACAACCGCGCAACGCCTGCCCCTTCAGGCTTTTCCTTTCCCGGCATCCCGCGCGCCGCTCATGCCGCCGCCAGTGAGTGAGGACGCCGATCCCGAAGTGCCGCCGGTGCCTGTGCGCGTGTCTTCCGCGCTGCCGGCGGCCCCCAGGCCGGTGCCACCTGGCGAGCCGGCCCCGGGCGTCACCGCGTCACCCTTGACTGCGCTGCCGGCCGCACCCTCGGCGGTGGTGGATTCCCTCAGGCCCGGCGCGTCCGGCCCCTTGCTGCCGGACATCTTCGCGCCTGCCGAGGCGTCGGTGCCGCCTGCCGCTCCCACCACGGCCGCAGTGGGCGCATGTCCACCCATTGGCGCCGGCTCGTTCTGCACGCGCTGGCCTTGCCCGCCTGCCGCCGCGCCGGAGCGGCCCTTCGCGTCGCGGTCCCGCAACGTCACCTTCGCGTCGTGGATCTCGCCGCGCCAGCCCGCGGTTTCCCTTCCGTGGGCTTCGATGTATTCGCGCATCCTCTCCATATCTTCCCTGAGCCGGCGACTCATCTCTTCCTGGGCCCGGCCGGCAATGGATTCTTGCAATTCCTCCAGCGCGACATCGATCGTAAACGTGACTTCAGCACCATCCTGGCCGAGCGGCAGCACGTCGAGCCGGGCGGTCTCGCGCGGTCCGCTGGTGCTGCGCCACGCGATGCAGCGGTCGGGCTCCTGCTCGACGATCTCCGCGTCCCATTCGACCGGCTGGTCCGCCATTTTCGTGCGCCAATGCAAGTGGTTGTCATCGATCTGTTCAACCGCGTCCACGCTGTGCATGAAGCGCGGAAATTCCTCGAACTGCGTGAGCTGGTTGTAGGCCGTCTGAACCGGCACCTTGACCTGGATCGAGTGCTGAATTGTTGCCACGTTGAATCTCCTTTTCTGACTCGCGATTGTGTGTAGCGGGAACCGCTGTCATGTGCGGCTCATGATGCTTTAAGCAATACGAGTCAGAGTGCGCATGGCGCGACAAGTTGCGCCGTTTGCGCGAGGAGGGAGCGATGGAGGGCCGGCCCAGCGGGCCGGCGGGGGTAAAACGGCCTAGCGCCGGCTGTGTTCGCGCGCAGGCTGCCGCTTGCGCGGCGCGAGCACGGTCGGCAGAGCCTTCGGCAGAGTCTCCGGATAGTCCTGGCTGAAATGCAGACCCCGGCTCTCGCGCCGCAGCAGCGCACTCTCGACGATCAGCGAGGCGACGTCGACGAGATTGCGCAGTTCCAGCAGGTCGCGGGTGATGCGGAAATTCGCGTAGTACTCATAGATCTCGTCACGCAGCAAGCGGATGCGGTGCTGGGCGCGCTCCAGGCGCTTGGTCGTGCGCACGATGCCGACATAGCTCCACATGAAGCGGCGCAGTTCGTCCCAGTTGTGCGCGATCACGACCTCCTCGTCGGCGTCGCTGACGCGGCTTTCGTCCCAGGCCGGCAACGGCATCGCCTGCTGCCGGGGCTGGGCTTCGATGTGGCTTGCTGCCGCGCGGCCGATCACCACGCATTCGAGCAGCGAATTGCTGGCAAGCCGGTTCGCGCCGTGCAAACCGGTGTATGCGGTCTCGCCGACCGCATACAGGCCGG
>DATLGF010000318.1:0-5773 GCA_035540575.1 Noviherbaspirillum sp. | reverse complement strand
GGCGGCAATGCGGCCCCAGGCCTCTTCCAGGCTTTCGTCCTTGCGGATACGGCCGCCCGGCACGAACCAGCAATGCTGGGCCGGCCGGTTGCTGCGATAGCCCAGCAGGACCTGGCCGCGTTCGTTGGTCAGCACCAGGTCGATCGACACCAGCGGCGTGGCGGCGACGATGCGGCCGAACGTATCCGGGTCCATGCGGGGCTATTTCACGCAGTCGACGTAGTAGCCGCGCCGGCCGTCGATTTCCTGCACCACCAGGCCGTGCACGTCGGTCTCGAAGCCGGGAAACTTCTCGTTGAAGTCGCGCGCGAAACGCAGGTAGTCGACGATGGTCTTGTTGAAGCGCTCGCCCGGGATCAGCAGCGGGATGCCGGGCGGGTAGGGCGTCAGCAGGATTGCGGTCACGCGGCCTTCCAGTTCTTCGATCGAGACGCGCTCGATCTCGCGGTGCGCCATCTTCGCGAAGGCGTCCGAGGGCTTCATCGCCGGCTGCATGTCGGACAAATACATCTCCGTCGTCAGGCGCGCCACGTCGTAGGCCTTGTACATGTAGTGGATGCTGTGGCAAAGGTCGCGCAGGCCGACCCGCTCGTAGCGCGGGTTCGCCGCGGCGAACTCGGGCAGGATGCGCCACATCGGCTGGTTCTTGTCGTAGTCGTCCTTGAACTGCTGCAGCGCGGTCAGCAGGGTGTTCCAGCGGCCCTTGGTGATGCCGATCGTGAACATGATGAAGAACGAGTACAGGCCCGCCTTCTCGACGATGACGCCATGCTCGGCCAGGTACTTGGTCACGATCGACGCGGGGATGCCGGTGTCGGCGAACTGGCCCTCGATCGACAGGCCGGGCGTGACGATGGTCGCCTTGATCGGGTCGAGCATGTTGAAGCCCTTGGCGAGCTTGCCGAAACCATGCCATTCGTCCTCGGCGTTGATCATCCAGTCTTCCTGGGTGCCGATGCCCTGGTCCGATGTCACGTCGGGACCCCAGACCTTGAACCACCAGTCGCCGCCCCATTCCTCGTCGATCTTCTTCATCGCGCGGCGGAAGTCGAGCGCTTCCAGGATGCTTTCCTCCACCAGCGCAGTGCCGCCCGGCGGCTCCATCATCGCGGCAGCGACGTCGCAGGAGGCGATGATCGCGTACTGCGGCGAAGTCGAGGTGTGCATCAGGTAGGCCTCGTTGAACATGTCCTGGTCGAGCTTCACCTTCTCGGAATCGCGCACCAGGATCTGCGAGGCCTGCGACAGGCCGGCCAGCAGCTTGTGGGTCGACTGCGTGGAGAAGATCAGCGATTCCTTTGCGCGCGGACGCTCCTTGCCGATCGCGTGCATGTTCTTGTAGAAGTCATGGAAGGTCGCGTGCGGCAGCCAGGCTTCGTCGAAGTGCAGCGTATCGATCTCGCCGTCCAGCATCTGCTTGATCGTTTCCACGTTGTACAGCACGCCGTCGTAGGTTGACTGCGTGATCGTCAGGATGCGCGGCTTCTTGTTCTTCGCCTCGCGTGCGAACGGATTGGCCTCGATCTTCTTCCGGATGTTCTCCATCTTGAACTCGTCGAGCGGAATCGGACCGATGATGCCGAGGTGATTGCGGGTCGGCATCAGGAAGACGGGAATCGCGCCGGTCATGATGATCGAGTGCAGGATGGACTTGTGGCAGTTGCGGTCGACCACGACGATGTCGCCGGGGCCGACCGTCGAGTGCCAGACCATCTTGTTCGAAGTCGAGGTGCCGTTGGTGACGAAGTAGCAGTGGTCGGCATTGAAGATACGCGCCGCATTGCGCTCTGACGCCGCAACCGGGCCGGTATGGTCGAGCAGCTGGCCGAGTTCTTCCACGGCGTTGCAGACGTCGGCACGCAGCATGTTCTCGCCGAAGAACTGGTGGAACATCTGGCCGATCGGCGACTTCAGGAAAGCCACGCCGCCGGAGTGGCCGGGGCAGTGCCACGAATAGGAACCGTCCTGCGCGTAGTGCACCAGCGCGCGGAAGAACGGCGGCGCCAGGCCGTCGAGATAGGACTTGGCCTCGCGGATGATATGGCGCGCGACGAATTCCGGCGTGTCCTCGAACATGTGGATGAAGCCGTGCAGCTCGCGCAGGATGTCGTTCGGGATATGGCGCGAGGTGCGGGTTTCGCCGTACAGGTAGATCGGGATGTCGGCGTTCTTGTGGCGGATCTCGCCGACGAAGGCGCGCAGCGCCTTCAGGGCCGTATCCGTTTCCTCGAACGAGCCGCCGCCGAACTCCTCGTCATCGATGGAAAGGATGAAGGCGGAGGCGCGCGACTGCTGCTGCGCGAACTGCGACAGGTCGCCATAGCTGGTCACGCCGACCACTTCCATGCCCTCGGCCTCCATGGCGGCGGCGAGCGCGCGGATGCCGAGGCCGGAGGTGTTTTCGGAGCGGAAGTCTTCGTCGATGATGACGATCGGGAAGCGGAATTTCATGAGGTCTCCAGGGGAAACGTATGGAATGCGGAGACGCCTGGGCGGGAGTGCTTGCGCGCCGAAAAAAGAATGGCGAATTTTCGCAGATATGGCGGGGGTTTGCTGGAGAAAAACGTTGTGTAAGGCCGGAAACGATGCGCTCGCGCGGGGGTTGCGGGGCGCCGCCGGCTACACGGACGAGCGGTGCAGCGAGGGCGCCCCGCAGCACCCCCCGCGCGGGCCGCCGGGCTATTGCACGCCCGCCACCTGCTCGCCCAGCGGAGGGAAGGGCTTGGCTGCGTCATGCGGCGCAATGCCCTGCTCGATATAGGACTTCATCCGCATCAGGTCATCGTCCATCTGGCGCTTCGGGCTGGCCCCGAGCAGCGAGGCCGCGACATGGCCGACCGCGCCGGCCGGCGGCTGGTAGGACAGGTGCACGGTCACGCGGGTGCCGGTCATTTCAGGTTCGAAATGCACCTCGCCGCTGTGCTTGACCGGCGCATCCTCCTCCGTGTGCCATGCAAGTTTTTCCATCGGTTTCTGCTCGGTCATCCTCGCGGTCCATTCGATCGGCATGCCGGCCGGCCCCGTCACGGTCCAGTGCGAGCGTCCGTCGCCGAGATCGCGGACCTCCTTCACGTGCGACATGAAGTAGGGGAAATGCTTGTAGTCGCTCCACATGTCGTACACGCGTTCCGGCGAGGCACTGATGTGCAGCGTCTTGGTTAGGTGCACGCTTTGGCTTGCCGCGCCATTCGGGAACAGCGGACGGTTGGTGAGGCTGCGCGCGAGCAGGCCGAGTCCGGCCGTGCCCAGCAGCGTGCCGGCGGCACCGCGGCGGCGCAAGCCGTACAGCGCGAGGAAGCCGCCGCCGGCGGTGGCCAGCGCGCGCAGCCCCGGCGGCCAGTATGCGGTGGCGGCCGACTCACGGGTGCGGTGGTTGCCCTGCAGTGCCGGAATGCCCTCTGCGTTTTCATGCACGGTGAGCATGTCCTCGACTTCACGCACGCCATGAACATGGCGCACCGCCTTGATCAGTTGCTGATGCTCGGAGGCCAGGATGGGCCCGGTGAGCGTGACGCAACTGTCGTGCGCGGCAACGTGGATCGGATGCGGATGCGAGACCGCGCGGCCGATGCGCGCGCGCACCCTTGCCGCCAGCACGGGGTCGTCCGCATGTTCATCGCGCTTGACGAGGTGAAAGGCCCGTGCGCGCAGGCCCTGCACGCGGTTGCCCAGGTCGCGCCGGGCCACGTCCATCGCGTTGCCCGTCTGGGTCACAAGGCTTTGCATCTTGTCCCGCGTCAGCGCCCGACGGCGCCGGCCGCGTTCGGGATCGGAGAAGTACATGGCCAGCGCGCCCACGGCGGCGCCGCCGAGCCATTTCGTCCAGCGCGCCTCGTGCTCCGTTCGTGTCTTGTGCTTCATTTTGCTCTCCTTTCATCACCAACACTGCCAGTCAGGCGGAAATGAAGTATTGGAAGAGCCGGGCAAGCGCGAGTTCAGTGCTTTTCAGGCAAGGGGCGATTTGCGCTCGTAGGTGACGTAGGAGAAGTCGAAACCGTTTGCTTGCGAGTGATGGGTTTCGCGGGCGATTTCCTGCCAATCGGCTGGATCGATTTCCGGGAAGAAGGTTTTGCAGGGGAAGTCATGGTCGATGTGCGTGACGACCAGGCGCCCGGTCTGGGGCAAGGCTTCCTCGAAGATCTGCGCGCCGCCGATGATGCACGCCGGCACCTCGCCCACCAGCGCGAGCGCCGCGTCGAGCGAATGCGCGACCTCGACGCCTTCGTGCTTCCAGGTCTTGTTTCGGGTAATGACGATGTTGCGGCGGTTCGGCAGCGCACGCCCGATCGAATCGAAGGTCTTGCGGCCCATGATGATCGGATGGCCCATCGTGGTGCGCTTGAAATGCGCGAGGTCTTCGGGCAGGCGCCAAGGCAGCTGATTGTTGACGCCGATGCCGCGCTGGCGGTCCATCGCGACAACGATCGTGAGTCGGGGGACGTGGGGAGTCATGGCTTTTCTGTTCAAACCGCCACCGGCGCCTTGATATGCGGATGGCTCTGGTAGCCCTCGATCTCGAAGTCCTCGTAGCGGTAATCGAAGATCGAATCCGGCTTGCGCTTGATCACCAGCTTCGGCAGCGGGTGCGGCGTGCGTGAAAGCTGCAGCTGCACCTGTTCCATGTGATTTGAATACAGGTGGCAGTCGCCGCCGGTCCAGATGAAATCGCCGACCTCAAGGCCGGCCTGCTCGGCCATCATGTGGGTGAGCAACGCGTAGGAGGCGATGTTGAACGGAACGCCGAGGAAGATGTCGGCGCTGCGCTGGTAGAGCTGGCAGGAGAGCTTGCCGTCGGCGACGTAGAACTGGAAGAACGCATGACAGGGCGGCAGCTTCATCTGCGGAATGTCGGCCACGTTCCAGGCCGAGACGATCATGCGGCGCGAATCCGGGTTGTTCCTGATCTGCTCCAGCACCTGGGCGATCTGGTCGATGTGGCGGCCGTCCGGGGTCGGCCAGTTGCGCCACTGGTAGCCGTAGATCGGGCCGAGATCGCCGTTCCCGTCGGCCCATTCATCCCAGATCGAGACGCCGTTGTCCTTCAGGTACTGGATATTGGTCGAGCCCTGCAGGAACCAGATCAGCTCGTGGATGATGGACTTCAGATGCAGCTTCTTGGTGGTCACCAGGGGAAAGCCTTCCTGCAGGTCGAAGCGCATCTGGTAGCCGAATACCGAGCGCGTGCCGGTGCCGGTGCGATCAGTCTTTTCGGTGCCATGTTCGTACACATGGCGCATGAATTCGAGGTATTGGCGCATGGGAAATCTCGGATAGGGGCGCGCTATTTTACCGTTGTCTCGTCGAACGACTGGCTCGGTTGCGAAAACTGCAATGCCGCCAGGCTCGCGTACAGTCCGCCCGAGGCAATCAGCGACGCATGCGTGCCGGTTTCCACGATGCGGCCGTGCTCCATCACGACGATGCGGTCGGCGCTCTGCACGGTCGCCAGCCGATGCGCGATGACCAGCGTGGTGCGCCCGACCATCGCCGCTTCCAGCGCCTTCTGCACCAACCGTTCGGATTCGGCATCGAGCGCGCTGGTCGCTTCGTCCAGCAGCAGCAGCGGCGGGTTCTTCAGCAGCGCCCGCGCGATCGCGATGCGCTGGCGCTGGCCGCCCGACAGCGTGAGACCGCGCTCGCCGACCCGGGTGTCGTAGCCGTCGGGGAGCCGCCCGATGAAGTCGTGGGCCTGCGCCCCGCGGGCCGCCCGCTCGATCTCCTCCGCGCTCGCGTCCGGCCGCGCGTAGGCGATGTTCTCGGCGACCGAGGCGCT
>DATLGF010000317.1:0-3412 GCA_035540575.1 Noviherbaspirillum sp. | reverse complement strand
CAGCGAAAGCATCGCACCCAAAGACAAAATTTTTGGCTGGAGACCGAATTGAACGCACCTCTGACTTCCGGGCAGCGCGCGCTGCTGGAAAACATTTCCCTGGACGACAAATTCACCCTCGAGCGCGGCCGCGCGTTCATCACCGGCACGCAGGCGCTCGTGCGCCTGCCGATGATGCAGCGCCAGCGCGACGTGCGCGCCGGGCTCAACACCGCCGGCTTCATCAGCGGCTATCGTGGCTCGCCGCTGGGCAACGTCGACATGACCGCGATGAAGGCACGCAAGTACCTCGAAGCGCACCATGTGAAGTTCCATCCCGGCATGAACGAAGACCTCGCGGCCACCAGCATCTGGGGCACCCAGCAGGTCAACCTGTTCCCCGGCGCAAAATACGACGGCGTGTTCTCGATGTGGTATGGCAAGGGGCCCGGCGTGGATCGCTGCGGCGACGTGTTCAAGCACGCCAACATGGCGGGAACCGACAAGCACGGCGGCGTGCTGGTGCTGGCCGGCGACGATCACGCGGCGAAATCCTCGACCGCTGCGCACCAGAGCGAACACATCCTGAAGGCCTGCGGCATCCCGGTGCTGTATCCGTCCTCGGTGCAGGAATATCTGGACTACGGCCTGCACGGCTGGGCGATGTCGCGCTACACCGGGCTGTGGGTCGCGATGAAATGCGTGACCGACGTGGTCGAGTCCGGCGCCTCGGTCGAGCTCGATCCGGATCGTGTGCAGATCGTCGTGCCCACCGAATTCGAACTGCCGCCGGGCGGCCTGAACATCCGCTACCCCGACGCGGTGCTCGAGCAGGAAGCGCGCATGAACCACTACAAGTGGTATGCCGCGCTCGAGTATGTGCGCGTCAACAAGCTCAACCGCATCATCTGGGACAGCCCGCGCGCGCGCATCGGCATCATCACCGCAGGCAAGTCCTATCTCGACACACGCCAGGCGCTGGCCGATCTCGGGATCGACGAGGCGATGGCGAAGGAAATCGGCATTCGCCTGTACAAGATCGGGATGACCTGGCCGCTCGAGGCCGAAGGCGTGCGCAACTTCGCGCAGGGACTCGACGAGATTCTCGTGGTCGAGGAGAAGCGCCAGATCCTCGAATACCAGCTGAAGGAAGAGTTGTACAACTGGCGCGACGACGTGCGCCCCCGTGTGGTCGGCAAATTCGACGACAGCGGCGAATGGAGCGGCAACCACCGCAAGGGCCACGGCGACTGGCTGCTGCCGGCAACCTATGAACTGAACCCGGCGCAGATCGCGCGTGCGATCGCCACTCGAATCACCAAGTACTACGCCGGCCACCCGATCGAACAGCGCGTCAGGGAGCGCGTTGCCTATCTCGAAGCGAAGGAGGCGGTGCTGAAGGTTTCCGCCAAGCCGGATCCGGCCAAGGACCGCATCCCGCATTTCTGCTCCGGCTGTCCGCACAACACGTCCACCAAGGTGCCGGAAGGCAGCCGCGCGCTGGCCGGCATCGGCTGCCACTACATGGTGCTGTGGATGGATCGCCAGACGGCGACCTTCACCCACATGGGCGCCGAGGGTGTCACCTGGGTGGGCCTTGCGCCGTTCACCGAAGAAAAGCACGTGTTCGCCAATCTCGGCGACGGCACGTATTTCCACTCGGGCATCCTCGCGATCCGGGCTGCGGTGTCGAGCAAGGTCAACATGACCTACAAGATCCTTTACAACGACGCGGTGGCGATGACCGGCGGCCAGAATGTCGACGGACCGCTGGACCCGGCAATGATCTCGCGCCAGATTGCGGCCGAAGGGGTGAACCCGATCGTCGTCGTCACCGACGAACCGCAGAAGTACCCGGCCGGCATCAACTGGGCGCCGGGCGTGACGATCCGCCATCGCGACGAGCTCGACGCGGTGCAGAAGGAGCTGCGCGAGGTGCAGGGCGTCTCGGCGATCATCTACGACCAGACCTGCGCGTCGGAGAAGCGGCGCCGCCGCAAGAAGACCGGCCCGGACGGCAAGCCGCTGTACCCGGACCCGGCCAAGCGCGCGGTGATCAACGAGGCCGTGTGCGAAGGCTGCGGCGACTGCAGCGTGCAGTCGAACTGCCTGTCGGTGGAGCCGCTGGAAACCGAGTTCGGACGCAAGCGCCAGATCAACCAGTCTTCCTGCAACAAGGACTTCTCCTGCGTGAAGGGCTTTTGCCCGAGCTTCGTCACCGTCGAAGGCGGGCAGCTGAAAAAGCCGAAGAAGGCGGCGGTGGAGGCCGATTCCGGCGCGAAGAAGCTGCCGATACTCGACGGCAGCAACCTGCCGCAGCCGACGCTGCCGGGCACCGCCGAGCCTTACGGCATACTCGTGACGGGTGTGGGCGGCACCGGCGTGGTGACGGTCGGGCAGATCATCGCGATGGCCGCGCATGCGGAAGGCAAGGGCTGCTCGGTGCTCGACATGAGCGGTCTGGCGCAGAAGGGCGGTCCGGTGATGTCGCACGTGCGCGTGGCCGATTCGCCGGAGGTGATCCATTCGACCCGCGTGGGCACCGGCGCGGCTGACTTGGTGATCGGCTGCGACCTGATCGTCACCGGCAGCCGTGACGCGCTCTCGCGCATGGGCGAGGGGCGCACGCATGCGGCGGTCAACACCACCGGCGCGCCGACCGCGGCCTTCGTGAAGAACCCGAACTGGAAGTTTCCCGGCGACGAAGCGCAGGCCGAGATCCGCCGTGCCTGCGGAGCGGAACAGGTCGACCTGATCGACGCCGGCCGCGTCGCGACCGCGCTGATGGGCGATTCCATCGCCACCAACATGTTCATGCTCGGCTATGCATGGCAGAAGGGCTGGGTGCCGGTGTCGGAAGCCGCGCTGATGAAGGCGATCGAACTCAATGGCGTGTCGATCGACTTCAACAAGCAGGCCTTCATCTGGGGGCGCAATGCCGCGCATGACTGGGCGGCGGTCGAGCGCCTGGCGAAGGCCAACGACAAGGCGGCCCAGGTGATCGAGTTCAAGCGCACGCCGACGCTCGACGAACTGATCGAGCGCCGTTCCGCGTTCCTGGCGGCCTACCAGAACGATGCCTACGCGCAGCAGTACCGCGCGTTCGTCGAGAAGGTGCGCCATGCGGAGCAGGAGACGGTCGGCGATGGGCGCGCGCTGCGCCTGACCGAGGCGGTTGCCAACTACCTGTCCAAGCTGATGGCCTACAAGGACGAGTACGAGGTCGCGCGGCTGCACACCGACCCGGACTTCCACGCCCGGATCGCCGCGCAGTTCGAGGGCGACTACAAGCTCGCCTTCCACCTGGCCCCGCCCGCGCTCGGCAGGAAGAACGCGCGCGGCGAGCCGGTGAAGCAGCGCTTCGGCCCGGCGATGCTCACCGGCTTCAAGTGGCTCGCGAAACTGAAGGGCCTGCGCGGCACCGCGCTCGACC
>DATLGF010000316.1:0-2738 GCA_035540575.1 Noviherbaspirillum sp. | reverse complement strand
CATACCAGCTCGGCCGGCTCGAACACCGAGAAGAACACGCCCTCCGCGACAATCGCCACCAGGAACGACGGCCAGAGTACGACCATTAACATGCGTCCCATTGCCCCTGCCTCCTTGTAGTCTCCCTGATCACGCTCTTGCAGGCGTGACCGTTTGAAGCATTCCCGAAATCGGGAATCCGATTGGATTTTGTGAGAATGCCCGGCGTGGCACTTTTCGACAAGGAACCCGGCCCGTGCATATGCTCAATCCGGCAGCACCGGTGTCTCGGCCAGGATCTGCAGCGCGGGGTTCTGCGGCCACAGCCAGCGCCCGGCCATGCGCCAGTCCCGCTGCGCGTCTTCAACTGTGACAATCCAGCGCGCCATGTCCAGCATCGGCAGCGGGGCGGCGAATCGCCCTTCGGCATCGGCGTACACGAGCAGGCGCACATCCTTCTCGGGCAGCGTCGAATGATTGAGGGTGACGATCAGCGAGGATTCGAGCGGACGCCCGTCGCTGTCGACGGTGCCGAGCAGCCGGCCGGCAGCCGGGTCGTAGCGCAGGTTCACTTCCAGCTTCAGCGCAGCGGCCGCATGCGCGCGGCGCAGGTCCTGGTTGATCGCCTTGCCTTGCTTGTAATAGTCGCCGGTGACCAGCGCATCCTGGTGCGAGAACGCGATCCAGGTCGTGTGAATCCCGGCCACGACGACCGCCGCCGGGCCGATCATCAACAGCCACGGCCAGCGGTGCCTGTACCAGGGGGCCGGCCGGTTGTGGTTCGTAATGGGTGCGCTTGCCTGCATGATGAACTCCTGTTTTCCCGTCAGCGCGGCACGATGAATGCCGCTTTTTCCTTCACGTGCAGCCACGCTTCGTCGCGCGACTGCAATTCAAAAAATATCGTGTTCGAGCCGCGCTCTCCGGCCGCCGGATCGATGCGCACGCGTACCGGTACGGCCTGCGTCGTGGTGCCTTCCACCTCGATCAGATCGGGCGTATCCAGTCGGATGCCGTCGATGCCGGTCACCGTGATCCGCAGCCGCTGGGAGCGCTCGGTCGTGTTCATCACCTGCAGCCGGTAGACGTTCTCGATCAGTCCGTCCTCGACCTCGCGCGCCATCACGCCGCGGTCGCGGATCACGTCCAGCTTCACCGGCGTGCGCCAGTAGAGCGAAGCGGAGAACGCCGCGACGATCAGCACCAGGATCGTGCTGTAGACCAGGACCCGCGGGCGCAATGTGCGCCTGACGATCTCGCGCAGCGAAAAGCGCTGGCGCAGCGCGTTGTCGGTCGAGAAGCGGATCAGGCCGCGCGGCGCGCCGATCTTGTCCATCACGTTGTTGCAGGCGTCCACGCAGCCGGCGCAGCTGATGCAGTCGTACTGCAGGCCGTCGCGGATGTCGATGCCCACCGGACAGACCTGCACGCACATCGAGCAGTCGATGCAGTCGCCCAGGCTCGACGCTTGCGCCGCCTTGGATTTCGCGCGCGCCCCGCGCGGTTCGCCGCGCGTCGCATCGTACGAAACGATCAGCGTGTCGCGGTCGAACATTGCGCTCTGGAAGCGCGCATACGGGCACATGTACTTGCACACCTGCTCGCGCATCCAGCCGGCGTTGCCGTAGGTGGCGAAGCCGTAGAACAGGATCCAGAAGGTTTCCCACGGCCCGAGGCCGAGCGAGACGACCGACTGGCCGAGTTCGCGGATCGGCGAGAAGTAGCCAACGAAGGTGAAACCGGTCCATAGCGCGATCGCGCCCCAGACGAAGTGCTTGGCCGACTTGCGGGCGATCTTCTGCGCGTTCCATGGCTGGCGGTCCAGGCGCATGCGGGCGCTGCGGTCGCCTTCGATGCGTCGCTCGACCCACATGAAGATTTCTGTGTACACGGTCTGCGGGCACGAGAAGCCGCACCAGACCCGGCCGAACACCGCGGTGAACAGGAACAGGGCGTAGGCGCTGATGATCAGCAGCAGCGCCAGATAGATGAAATCCTGCGGCCAGAGCACCAGGCCGAAGATGTAGAACTTGCGTGCACCGAGATCGAACAGCACCGCCTGGCGGTCGTTCCATGCGAGCCACGGCAGGCCGTAGAAAATCGCCTGCGTGAGCCAGACGAAGAACCAGCGCAGGTTCGCATACCTGCCCTTGACTTCGCGCGGATAGATTTCCTGCCGCGCTTCATACATGCGGATGATCTGGACTTTGGGTGCGGGGTCGCCCATTTTGCTTACTACCTCGTTCAAGCGCGCGGCGGCGGATTGCCGACGGCGGCTGGCTCGGTGGCGGGACCGCTGCGTGCTACTCGCCCGGTCGGCTCCGCCCCCGCCCTGCCTCATCGGAGAGACAGGGAAGCTTGCATGACTGCGCCTACTTCTGCGCCAGCTCCTGCCGGTTCGACAGGCTCCAGACATACGCTGCAATCACATGCACCTTCGCATCGCCGAGGAAATCCTCGAAGCCCGGCATGCTGTTCGTGCGGCCGGAGCGGATGGTTTCCATGATGGATGCCACGCTGCCGCCATAGAGCCAGGTCTTGTCGGTCAGATTGGGGGCGCCGAGCGCCTGGTTGCCCTTGCCGTCTGCTCCATGGCAGGCCACGCAGGCGCCGAACTTGCTCTTGCCGAACACCGCCTTGATCGGGTCGGAAGCGGAGCCGGACAGGCTGAGAACGTAATGCGCGACATGCTCGACGTCCTTGTCCGAGCCGAGCGCCGCGGCCATCGGCGGCATCACCCCGGTGCGGCCCTTCAGGAT
>DATLGF010000315.1:0-5350 GCA_035540575.1 Noviherbaspirillum sp. | reverse complement strand
CATGTGCGCTGGGACGACGCGCAATGCAAGCCGAGCGACATCCTGCGCGCGGTGCGCGCGGTCGGCTACACCGCCTATCCGTTCGACGCGGTGCGCCACGACGAACAGTTGCAGCGCGCATCGAAAACCCTGTTCCGCCAGGTCTTCATCGCCGGCTTGTCGATGATGCAGGTGATGATGTATGCATTCCCGGTCTACGTGGCCGGTGAAGGCGAGATGGATTTCGACATGCTGGCGCTGATGAACTGGGCCAGCTTGCTGTTGACGATTCCCGCGGTGTTCTATTCGGCGTTGCCGTTCTTTCGCGGCGCCTGGGCCAACCTGAAGGCGCGCTCGCTGGGCATGGATGTGCCGGTTGCGCTAGGAATCGGCGCGGCCTTCGCCGGCAGCGTCGTCGCCACCGTCACCGGGGAGGGCGAGGTCTGGTACGACTCGGTGACGATGTTCATCTTCCTGCTGCTGTGCAGCCGCTACCTGGAACTGATGGCAAGGCGCAAGGCGGCGTTTGCGCTGGAGCGCCTGCAGCATGGCTTGCCGGCATCGGCCAGCCGCATGCCGGCATATCCGTCCGACAGAACAACCGAAATCGTGCCGGCGGCGCGGCTCGCGGCCGGCGAGTATCTGCTGGTCAAGCCGGGTGAAGCGGTCGCCGCCGACTGCGTGATCGTCGAAGGCAGCACCAGCGCGGATCTTTCGCTGCTCACCGGCGAAAGCCAGCCGCAACGCAAGAGCGTCGGCGATAGCCTGCCGGGCGGTGCGGTCAATGCGACGCAGGCCGTCGTCGTGCAGGTCACCGCGCTCGCGCGCGACAGCACCTTGTCCACGCTGGTCAAGCTGATCGAGCGGGCAGGGCAGGCCAAGCCGCAGCGGGCGATGTGGGCCGACCGTGTCGCGGCCTGGTTTGTCGCGGGCCTGCTGCTGTTTGCCACGCTGATCTTCTTCGCCTGGCAATGGATAGACCCGGCGCGCGCATGGCCGATCGCGATCGCGGTACTGGTCGTGTCATGTCCCTGCGCGCTGTCGATGGCCACGCCGAGCGCGCTGGCGGCCGCGACCGACCGGCTGGTGCGCCAGGGCGTTCTGGTCGTGCAGCCGCATGTGATCGAGACCCTGCACAGGATTACCCACGTGGTTTTCGACAAGACCGGCACGCTTACGCTCGGCAAGCCGGTCGTGCGGGCGACGCGGGTGCTCGGCAGCGAGCCGGAAAGCTGGTGCCTGCAGGCCGCAGCTGCGCTGGAGGCGTCGAGCGCGCACCCGCTCGCGCTGGCCCTGCTGGATGCGGCGCGTGCACACGGCGACAGCGGGCTGGTGTCCACGGACCTGCTGCACGAGGCCGGACGCGGCGTCGAGGGGACAGTGGATGGGCGACGGCTACGGCTTGGTTCTGCGGGCTGGGTCGGGCAGATCGCAGGCGGCGAGCCGCCCAAGGCCGGCGATTTCACCGCCGTCTATCTCGGCACCGACGGCAATTGGCTTGCACGCTTCGAACTCGCCGACGCGCTGCGCGCCGATGCGCGCGATGTCGTTGCGCACTTCCGCTCGCAGGGCAAGCAGGTCGTTCTGCTGAGCGGCGACGCGCCCGGCGTGACCGCGCGCATCGCGGCCGAGCTCGGGATCGAACAGGCGCAGGGGGGCTTTCTCCCGCAGCAGAAGCTGGAGTACGTGCAAGGCTTGCAGCAGGGCGGGGCGGTGGTCGCGATGGTCGGCGACGGCGTCAACGATGCGGCAGTGCTGCGCGCGGCCGATGTGTCGTTTGCAATGGGCAGCGGCGCGGCGCTGGCGCAGACACATGCGGACACGGTGCTGTTGTCGCCGCGGCTGTCGGCCGTGGTCGACGCCAGTCGTGCGGCAAACCAGACGATGGCGGTGATACGCCAGAACCTGTTCTGGGCCAGCGTCTACAACGTGACCGCGATACCGGCGGCCGCCGTCGGCCTGCTCAATCCGTGGATGGCCGGCGTAGGGATGGCCGCGAGCTCGGCCGTCGTCGTGCTCAACGCGCTGCGCTTGTGCCGCGTGCCGCGCAGCCGTGCATCGACCACGCCGGTGCAGCTGGCGGGACCGGCGAGCGCATAGGGGAAAAGCGATGGAAGCCTTGTATCTGCTCGTTCCGCTCAGTGTTGCCGTGGTGTTCCTGGCAATCTGGATCTTCTTCCGCGCATCCGACAGCGGGCAGTTCGACGACCTTGTCGGGCCCGGGATGCGCATCCTGCAGGATGACGACCGTACCGCACCTGCGCCCGCAGAACACCCTCTGTCCGGCTCGGCAGCCGGGCCCGCGCGTTCGCATGAGCGCAAGGTCGAAGCCTGACGTTTGCTGCGTGCTTTCGCCCCTTCCTGAGGTGCGCCGGCGCGCACTGTCGGCACTGCCATTCCTCTCTAATCCTGCGCATTTCCCTCGCCCGCCGTGCTCTCGGAGCATTTTGACTTGAGTCAAAGTTTTTGCGGTGCTGCATCCGTACTCTGCCTTCCATCCATTCGCACACTGGGAGAAAGTACGTGGAACCCTCACTGAACTACAACTACAAGGTCGTGAAGCAATTCGCGATCGCCACCGTAGTGTGGGGCGTGGTGGGCATGCTGGTCGGCGTCTTCATCGCTGCCCAGCTGGCCTGGCCAGCCCTGAACTTCGACATACCATGGCTGAGCTACGGCCGCCTGCGGCCCTTGCACACCAACGCAGTCATCTTCGCGTTCGGCGGCTGCGCGCTGTTCGCCACCTCGTACTACGTCGTCCAGCGTACCTGCCAGGTACGCCTGTTTTCCGACGCCATCGCCGCCTTTACGTTCTGGGGCTGGCAACTGGTCATTGTCGCCGCGGCCATCTCCCTGCCGCTGGGCTACACCTCCGGCAAGGAATACGCCGAACTCGAATGGCCGATCGACATCCTGATCACGCTCGTCTGGGTGTCCTATGCAGTCGTGTTCTTCGGCACCATCGTCAAGCGCAAGGTCGCGCACATCTACGTGGCCAACTGGTTCTTCGGCGCGTTCATCCTGACGGTGGCGATCCTCCATCTCGTCAACAGCGCCGCGATGCCGGTGTCGGCGATGAAGTCGTACTCGGCCTATGCCGGCGTGCAGGACGCGATGATCCAGTGGTGGTACGGCCATAACGCGGTCGGCTTCTTCCTGACCGCCGGCTTTCTCGGGATGATGTACTACTTCATCCCGAAGCAGGCCGATCGCCCGGTGTATTCGTACCGCCTGTCGATCGTGCACTTCTGGGCGCTGATCTTCACCTACATGTGGGCAGGTCCGCACCACCTGCACTACACCGCGCTGCCCGACTGGGCGCAGTCGCTGGGCATGGTGTTTTCGCTGATCCTGCTGGCGCCTTCCTGGGGCGGCATGATCAACGGCGTGATGACGCTGTCCGGCGCATGGCACAAGCTGCGCACCGACCCGATCCTGAAGTTCCTGATCGTCTCGCTGTCGTTCTACGGCATGGCCACCTTCGAGGGCCCGATGATGTCGATCAAGACCGTCAACGCGCTGTCCCACTACACCGACTGGACCGTGGGCCACGTGCATGCGGGCGCGCTGGGCTGGGTCGGCTTCATCTCGATGGGCGCAATCTACTACCTGCTGCCGCGCCTGGTCGGCAAGCAGCAGATGTACAGCACGCAGATGATCGAGACCCACTTCTGGATCGCGACCATCGGCATCGTGCTCTACATCGCCTCGATGTGGATCGCCGGCGTGATGCAGGGCCTGATGTGGCGCGCGGTGAACGCCGACGGCACCTTGACCTACACCTTCGTGGAATCGGTGAAGGCCACCTATCCGTACTACGTGATTCGCTTCGTCGGCGGCCTGCTGTACTTCGGCGGCATGGTGCTGATGGCATGGAACACGGTCATGACTATCCGCGATCCGAAGCCGGTGGATACCCGTATCCCGGCGCTGGCCGCACACGCTTAACACCTGGAGCATCGCAATGAAGAAGTTTACGCACGAAAAGATCGAAAAGAATCCCTGGCTCCTGATCGGGCTGGTGATTCTGGTGGTGAGCGTGGGCGGTCTGGTCGAGATCCTGCCGCTGTTCTTCCAGAAGTCGACCACCGAGCCGGTGGCGGGCCTGCAGCCGTACTCGGCGCTGCGCCTGGCCGGGCGCGACGTCTACATCAAGGAAGGCTGCTACAACTGCCATTCGCAGATGATCCGTCCGTTCCGCGCCGAGACCGAGCGCTACGGCCACTACTCGGTCGCCGCCGAGTTCGTCTACGACCGCCCGTTCCAGTGGGGCTCCAAGCGCACCGGCCCGGATCTGGCGCGCGTGGGCGGCCGCTACTCGGACGAGTGGCACCGCATCCACCTGGACAACCCGCGCGACGTGGTGCCCGAGTCGAACATGCCCGCCTATCCGTGGCTGGCGAAGACGCCGCTCGATCCGGCGTCGATCCAGCCGAAGATGCGCGCGCTGCAAAAGCTCGGCCATCCGTACAGCGAAGAGGAAATCGCAGCCGCGCCGAAGGAACTGGAAGGCAAGAACGAGCAGGACGCGCTGGTCGCCTACCTGCAGGGCCTGGGCGTGCTGATCAAGGCAAAGAGGTAAATCATGAGCATCGAATCCCTGATTTTCGACGCCCGCAACATCGTAACCGTGCTGAGCTTCGCAAGCTTCCTCGGCATCGTGTTCTGGGCATACAGTGCAAGCCGCAAGCCGGCATTCGAGGAAGCGGCAAACCTGCCGTTCGCGGACGAACCGAACTCCCGCGGGGAGGAGCAACATGGCTGACTTTACGAGTGGTTTCTGGAGCATCTACATCGCAGTGCTGACCCTGCTTGGCATCGCCGGCTGTGCAGTGCTGCTGTGGGTGCAGGCGAAGGCGAAGATCGTGATCCCGGAGGGCGAGCAAGCCGAGCCGATGGGGCATAGCTGGGATGAGGGGTTGCACGAGCTGAACAACCCGATGCCGCGCTGGTGGATGTGGCTGTTCATCATCACCATCGTGTTCAGCCTGGTCTATCTGGTGCTGTATCCGGGCCTCGGCGCCTATGCCGGCAAGCTCGGCTGGCAGTCGGCCGGCCAGTACGAAGCCGAGCAGCGCAAGGCCGATGCCGATTTCGGACCGATCTTCGCCGCCTACCAGCAGGCCGACCTGAAGCAGGTGGCAGCGGACCCGCAGGCACGTGCGATCGGCGAGCGCCTGTTCATGACCTACTGCGCGCAATGCCATGCATCGGACGCGCGCGGCAGCAAGGGCTTCCCGAACCTGACCGACGACGACTGGCTCTACGGCGGCGAGCACGAGACCATCAAGCAGACGATCGCGAACGGCCGCACCGGCGTGATGCCCCCGATGGCGGCAGCCGTCGGCTCGGCCGAGGACGTGCGCAACCT
>DATLGF010000314.1:0-7169 GCA_035540575.1 Noviherbaspirillum sp. | reverse complement strand
CATCAGCACGGTGCGGCCCTGGGCGGCCTTGCGGATCAACGCGGTTGCCTGCGTGATGTCTTCGACACCCATGCCGGCCATCGGCTCGTCGAGCAGCAGCATGCGCGGCTCGAGGGCCAGCGTGGTCGCCAGTTCCAATGCACGCTTGCGGCCGTAGGAGAGTTAGCCGGCGCGGTGCCGGGCATAGTCGCCGAGGCCGACTTCTTCCAGCAGCGCGTCGGCGCGCCGGTCATGCTCGCGCAGCACCTTGTCGCTGCGCCACCAGTCGAACGAATGGCCGCGATGGCGTTGCACGGCCAGGCGCACGTTTTCGTGCACGCTCAGCTGAGAAAACACAGCCGAGATCTGGAAGGAGCGCACCAACCCGGAGCGGGCCACGACATCGGGCCTGATGCCGGTGATGTCGCGCCCGGCGAAGGCGATGCGGCCCGCGGTCGGCTCGAGGAACCTGGTGAGCAGGTTGAAGCAGGTCGTCTTGCCTGCTCCGTTCGGGCCGATCAGCGCGTGGATGCTGCCCTCCCTGATGTTCAGGTCCACGCCGTCGACCGCGGTGGAGCCGGCGAAACTGCGTGACAGGCCGCGCGCTTCCAGGATGGTCGTCACAGGTCCTCCCGTACGAGGATGAGACAGACAGGCATCAGGACGGACCGCTCAGTTGCGCACCAGCGCGCAGCTGCTTTGCTCGAGCGGCATGAAGGCCTGCTCCGCCGGGATGGTCTTGACCGGCTTCAGATAGTCCCACGGGCCCTTCGACTCGGACGGCTTCTTCACTTCCCACAGATACATGTCGTGCACCATGCGGCCATCCTTGCGGATATAGCCGTTCTTGGTGAACATGTCGTTGATGCGCAGCTCGCGCATCTTGGCCGACACGGCATCCGCATCGTCGGTGCCGGCTGCCTGCACCGCGCGCAGATAGTGGAGCGTCGACGAATAGTCGCCGGCATGCGCCATGTTCGGCATGTAGCCGACGCGCTGCTGGAAGCGCTTCGCGAATGCACGGGTCTCGTCGTTCATGTCCCAGTACCACGCATTGGTCAGCTGCAGACCCTGGGCCACGTCCAGACCGAGCGCATGCACATCGTTGATCCACAGCAGCAGCGCGGCCAGCTTCTGGTTGCGCGTGGCGCCGAACTCGTGCGCGGCCTTGATCGCGTTGATCGTGTCGTTGCCGGTTGAGGCCAGGCCGATGATCTTCGCGCGCGAAGCCTGTGCCTGCAGGATGTAGGAGGAGAAGTCGGTCGTGCCCAGCGGATGGCGGGCGGCGCCGACCACGCGGCCCTTGTTGGCGCGCACCACGTCGGACACCTGTTGCTCCAGGCCGACGCCAAACGCGAAGTCCACCGTCAGGAAGAACCAGGTGTCGCCGCCGTTCTCCACGATCGAGCGGCCGGTGCCGTTGGCCAGCGACCACGCGTCATACGTGTAATGCACCGCATACGGCGAGCAATGGCTGTTGGTGATGCCGACGTTGGAAGCATTGTTGACGATGATGTGACGCTTCTTTTCCTTCGCCACGTTCGCCACCGCGAGCGCCACACCCGAATTGGCCAGGTCGTTGATCATGTCCACGCCGCCGACGTCAAACCATTCGCGGGCCTTCGCGGCGCCCACATCGGCCTTGTTCTGGTGGTCGGCGAACACCACCTCGATCGGACGACCGAACATCGTGCCGCCGAAGTCCTCGACCGCCATCCTCACGGCTTCCACCGCCCCGCGGCCGGAGATATCCGCGTACACGCCGGTGATGTCGGTCAGCACGCCGATGCGCACCAGGTTGTCGGAAAGCTTGCCCTGCTGGGCCTGTTGTGACTGTTGGGCGGTGGCCGGTGCGGCGCCGGCTGCAAACAGAATCGAGGCCGCAAAGAGTCCCTGCGCAAACGCTCGCATAGTGTGTCTCCTTTGTTATTCGCATGCACCCGAGCCGGATCGCCGAGTGTTGAATGATGTTAGGCGGTGGGGTGTGGCAAATCCATACCGCGCAGGCACAGGGAAATACTCAAAATACACATTTCGCGTGTGGCTGGGTGTGCCCGGCGGCAAGGCGGGCGCGGTCGGCGATTGGCGAGATGCGGGTGCGAGTTGCGGCGGTAAGGGGAAAGGCGGGATGCCGTTCAGTTAAGCGAGGAACCATGTCATGTCGCTCCCGCGAAGGCGGGAACCCAGTTCAGTCGCAAGCAGTACGACGGGCGTTCGAACTGGGTTCCCGCCTGCGCGGGGGGCCGCCGAGGTGAACGACATGGCAAGAGTAATCGCTGAACTGAACGCCATCGGTTTCCGCCCAGCGACGGCGCGAGGCACTCGCGCTAACGCACGTTCAACAGCGCATTGCCTTCCATGCGCGCGGCACCCGCACGCACGAGCTCGCCGGCCAGTTCGGCCACAAGCGCGCCCGTGTCGGGATGCAGCTGGCTGGCCGCCGCGCGCATCAACCGTGACGCGCCGATGATCTCGACGATCGCATCGAGCTCCATGCGCTGGCGCTCCAGCAGCAGGAAGGCCACCAGCACCTTCATCGCATGGCGCGGATTGCGTTGCGGATCGGCAGTCAGGTAATCGAGCCGGCTGTAGGCGCGCTGCAGTGCGGCTTTCGCGTCGGTGAACGGCCGGCCGTGGCCGGGAATGACCAGCCGCAGGTCCAGCTGCGCGATCAGGTCCAGCACCGCGCGCTGCTCGGCGAAGCCGGATTCGCCCTGCAGCTCGGGGAAGATCACGCCGAAACCGTTTTCCCACAGCGCATCGGCCGAGATCAGGATGCCTTCGGCTTCGCAGTGCAGCAGCAATGCATGCGGATCGTGGCCCGGCGCTGCCAGCGCCTTCCATGCCATGCCGCCCAGTTCCAGCACATCGCCGGGCGCGAAGGTGTCGTCGAAGCCGAAGCGCTCGCAGCGCTGGCCAGTGGCGGCAAAGGTAAGCTGCGCCTCGTCCCATGCGCGCACCGCCTGCGCCTCGTCGACCGGGATCGTCGTGCGGCAGCCGTAGCTGCGCTGCAAGAGCGCGTTGCCGCCGCAATGGTCGGAATGCAGGTGGGTGTTGACCAGCCGGTCCAGCCTGCGACCGCCGAGCGCGCTTTGCACCAGCGCCAGCGTCTGCTCGGCATGCGTGCAGTAGCCGCTGTCGACCAGCGCGGTCTCCCCGGGGGTGATGAAAAGGATGTTGTTCGACGACAGCCAGCCGCGCTCGAACACGCGCATCGAAGGGGGCAGGTTCATTTCCTGAGCTGGTAGGTAAGTGCAATGTTCGCGAATTCGATCAGGATCTCGCGCGTGCCGCCGTTGAAGGTGGCGAACGCCACCCCGGTGCGCACCACCAGGCGCGGCGGGAAGATCGCGCTCATGAACGGCACGCCGATCATCTTCACGCTGCGCACATCGCGCCACTCGACATGACGGTTGTACATGCCGGTCTGGGTGATGCCGTTCTCGTCTATCGTCGTGGTCGCCTTCAGGAACCAGTAATAGCTGACGGCCAGCATCAGCGCCGACGTGATCAGCAGCATCTTGACCCAGAAGCCGTAGTCCATCACAGGAAAGCGCGTCGCGATGTTGATGCCGTAGCCGAGCAGCACGGCCGTCACGACGGTCGCAAGCAGCTTGAACCACAGGCTGTAGGAGGGTCCGGTGACGGTCTTGGCGGGGCGGTAGAACTTCGGGGTCATGTCACTTTCGCGGGCGTTGCAGGCCTTGCGGCAGGGTTTGCGCGGAGCGCAGCAGCTCCGACTGGAAGAACGGGTCGCCATTGAGGTAGGCGGCCAGCATGTCGGTGGCATCCAGCCCCCAGAACACCCGATTATCCACGACCGCGCTGGGGACGCCAAACACGCCGGCGGCAATCGCGTCTTCGCCGTTGCCGCGCAGGCGGTCCTTGACCGCGGGATCGTCCAGCATCTGCGGCGTGGCATGCAGTTCCTGCAGCAGCGCCTCCCAGGCGGGGGCGTCGGTCGGCAGGTGGCCGTCGCGCCAGACGAAACGGAACAGCCGCTCGACGACGTCGGACGTGGCGCCCAGCGCCAGGCACAGGCGCAAGAGCGGCAGCGGGTTGAACGGATGATGGGCCGGCATCCGCATCGGGATGCCGTGCCTGTGTGCC
Organism: Noviherbaspirillum sp.; assembly: GCA_035540575.1. Classification (GTDB taxonomy): domain Bacteria; phylum Pseudomonadota; class Gammaproteobacteria; order Burkholderiales; family Burkholderiaceae_D; genus Noviherbaspirillum. The sequence continues at coordinate 3,080 of DATLGF010000314.1, read as the reverse complement.
AGCCACGCGCAGTGTTCGAAGGTCCACAGCCGCTTCGGGGCGATTTCGGCCGGGCCCTTGTTGTCCCAGTGCGCGAGCAGGCCGGCGAACAGCACCGGCTTGTAGCGCACTTCTACGCCCGCACCAAGGGTGTGGAGACGTTCGCACTGGAGGTAGGAGAACGGGGAAATGAAGTCGAAGTACCAGTCTATCTTGCGCATTTGTTACTCCCTCATGACGAAACTATTGCGCGGAAACAAGGCATGGGCCAATATGGTGCCACCGCGTTTTCGGAAGGACTTGTGCATGGACCCTACCGATGTACTGACGAAAACCCCCGCCGGCCAGGACGAGGTCGCGACCCGCGCGCGCCAGCTCCCGGCCAAGCTGCGATCGCTCCTGATCATGGTGGACGGCAAGCGCAGCGTCGGCGAGATGCTGGCCCACCACCCCGCCGCCGACGAAGCCCGGGCCAGCCTGGCCGCGCTGCTCGAGGCCGGCTTGCTGGCACTGGTGCCCAAGCCCGCCGCCGCTCCATCTCCCGCCGCGGCCCCGGCTGCCGCTGCACCGGCGCTCAAAGGCAATATCGCCACGGTCAAGAAGTACATCTGCACGGCCCTGCACGACGCGCTCGGACCGGACGCGGACCTGTTCACCCCCAGGGTCGAGGCGGCCACCTCGCTGGAAGCGCTGATGACCCAGGCCGAGAAGCTGCGCGAAGTGCTGCGCGGCGCCTCCGGCGCCAAGCGCGCCGACGCGTTCTGGACCCAGCTCGGCACCCTGGTCACCAGCGAATGACACGGTGCCCGCGCACATTCAATCCGTGAATCCGCTGCGGCGGGCGATTTCCTGCCATACCGCGCGCTTGTAGTCATCGCCCGCGCTGCCCCAGTTGGCAATCTCCTCGATCGTGCGCAGGCAGCCTTCGCACAGCCCGGTCTTCGGATCCATCCGGCAGATCGAGATGCAAGGCGACGGTACCGGGGTCTGTTCACTCGCCGGCTGCTTCATAGTCCCGCCTTTTCCTTTTTCTGCGCCAGTTTTTCGTTGAAGCGTTCCGGCGTGATCACCATGCGCTCGTGCTCGCCTTCGGCGATCTTGTCGATCCCGTCCCAGGCTTCGACGCGAAATCTCAGTTGCCGTCCATCCACCTCCAACAGTTCGCCCCGTATCGTCAGCGTCATGCCGGGTGGCGTCGCCGCCAGGTGCCGGAAGTTCACCAGCACGCCCAGGCTCTGCTCGCGCGGCCAGTCGACGTGCGGCATGATGCCGTTCACGCAGGCCAACTCCATCATGCCGACCATGTAACCGGTCGCCAGCACGTCCGGCATCTCGCGACAGAACGCGGTGTCGTGGTAGAGCTGGGGGACGGTCGCGCGCGGCGGCACAACATAGCTCCATTCGAAACGCAGTCCCGGCTTGAGTGTTTCGCGCATGTTGTCTCCCTACGGGGTCTGGTGCCTGTTTATCGCCTCGACTTCCGCATCGTTCGTGAAGCGCTCGGCGAGCAAGGCTTCGACGCGCGGCAGCACCAGCATGAACAGGGTGGACACGATCACGTTGAAAATCAGGTGGGCGGCCGCCACCGCGATGCCGGGGCTGGCCGACGCATCGATGACGGCGGCCGCGAAGGCCGGGATGAACGGGAAGAACAACGTCACCCCCACCAGGTTGAATCCGAGATTGGCGACAGCGGCGCGGCGGGCGGACTGCTTCATCGCGGTGCTGGCGATCAGCGCGGTCGTCGAGGTGCCGATGTTGGCGCCCATCGCGATGGCGATTGCCGCCTCCGGCGCCAGCATCCCCTGCTGCACCAGCACGATGGCCAGGCCGGTGGTCACGCTGCTCGATTGCACCAGCGCGGTGATCACGATGCCGGTCAGGATGCCGAGGATCGGCACTTGCGCAAGCTGCAGCCATTCGGCCAGCATGCCGTGCTCGCGCAGCGGGCGCAGCTCGGAGCCGATCAAATCCAGCGTGAAGAACACGAGACCGAAATAGAACGCGGCCTTGCCGAAGATCGCAATGCGTTTCGGCATCATCGACAGCAAGGTGCCGAGCACAATGAACAGCGGCCCGATGCCGGTCAGCTTGAACGACACCAACCAGGCGGTGGCGGTGGTGCCGACATGGGCGCCAAGCATGATCGCCAGGCTTGCGCCGAAGGTGATCACCCGCGCGTCCACCAGCGCGACGGCCAGTGAAGTGACCGCGCTGCTCGACTGCACGACGGCAGTGGAGACGCCGCCGACAGCGAATGCGCGCCAGCGGTTCGACGTGACCCGGCCCAGCCACTCGCGCAGCGTGTCGCCGCCCGCGACCTGCAGCTCGCGTGAAAAGCCCTGCAGCGCGTAGAGGAACAGCGCAACGGCGGCGATGACGGCGATGATGGTTTGCAGGGTGGTCATGAATATGAACTCAACTCAGCCTAGCGCAGCGCCACATCCGCGATCGGCGCGCCGGTCAGCTCCAGCAGCTGCTTCGGCGTCAGATTGAACACCGCGTGCGGATGCCCGGCGGCCGCCCACACGCTGTCGAAGCCGAGCAGATCCTGGTCGATCAGCATCACCGTCTTCTCCAGATGCCCGACCGGGCACACGCCGCCGATTGCATAGCCGATACGTTCGCGCACGAACTTCGCATCCGCCTTGCCGAGCGCACCGACGATGGCCGCCACCTTGGCCTCGTCCACGCGGTTCGCGCCGCTGGCGACCACCATCACCGCCGCATCATCGGCAAGCCGGCGGAACACGATGGACTTGGCGATCTCGGCCACGCTGCAGCCGAGGCCGGCCGCGGCTTCGGCGGATGTCTTGCCGGTGTCAGGCAGCATCACGATGCGGCCGTGATGGCCCAGGCGCTTCAGCAGGTCGGAGACGCGCTGCGCGCTGTCGGGAAGCTTGATGTCTATCTGTTCGCTCATGAAATTCCGGATCAATCCAGCAGGGCTTTGACGCGCCTGCGCAACTCGGGGACCAGTTCCGCCTCGAACCACGGCCGCCGCTTCCACCACGCCTGATTGCGCGGGCTAGGATGCGGCAGCGGCAGGAAGCGCGGCAGGTAGTCGCGCCAGGCTTGTACGGTCTCGGACAGCGTCGGCC
>DATLGF010000313.1:0-5860 GCA_035540575.1 Noviherbaspirillum sp. | reverse complement strand
GCAATGATGCAGGAGATCGCCGCCCTGCACGCCGCGGTCAAGCCGATCGAAACCCTGTTCGTGGTCGACGCGATGCTTGGCCAGGATGCCATCAACACGGCAAAAGCGTTCAACGACGCACTTCCGCTCACCGGCGTGGTGCTGACCAAGCTCGACGGCGACGCCCGCGGGGGTGCCGCGCTGTCGGTACGCCACGTGACCGGCAAGCCGATCAAGTTCACCGGCGTGGCGGAAAAGCTCGACGGCCTCGAAGCCTTCGATCCGGAGCGCATGGCCAGCCGCATCCTCGGCATGGGCGACATCCTTGCGCTGGTGCAGGAAGCGCAGAAGGGTGTCGACATCGCAGCCGCCAAGGACCTGGCGGACAAGCTCAAGGTTGGCGGCAAGTTCGACCTGAACGACTTCAAGGCCCAGATTTCGCAAATGAAGAAGATGGGCGGGCTGTCCGGCCTGCTCGACAAGCTGCCCGCCCAGTTCCAGCAGGCGGCCGGCAATACCGACATGAACCAGGCGGAAAAGCAGGTGCGCCGCATGGAAGGCATCATCAATGCGATGACGCCCCAGGAACGCGCCAAGCCGGAGCTGATCAAGGCCTCGCGCAAGCGCCGCATCGCGGCCGGCGCCGGCGTGCAGGTGCAGGAAGTCAACCGCATGCTGTCCCAGTTCGAGCAGATGCAATCGATGATGAAGAAGCTCAAGGGCGGCGGCATGATGAAGATGATGCGCGGCATGAAAGGCATGCTGCCCGGCCTGCGCTGAACCCCCTGCCGCGGCCGGCCACGGGTGCCGGCCGCGCCCTCCCCGCATTCGCGTCATTCGCCCTTCTGCACGCCCCGCGTCACGCCACGCGATCCACGCGCAACAGCCACGTCGCGCCCCGTATACGCCAACGTGGCCAAACAATCAAAAAAAACTTGCAACACTCTGAAAAGCGCACCACTATTAGCGGTGCGTGATTTGACGCAAATTCCCAACACATTCCTGTGAAGGAGGCTTTAAGATGGCAACCGCCAAAAAACCCGCGGCGAAAGCCGCAGCCAAGAAGCCTGCTGCCAAGAAGGCCGCAGCAAAACCCGCAGCAAAAAAAGCAGCTCCCGCCAAAAAGGCCGCTCCCGCCAAAAAGGCAGCAGCCAAGCCTGTAGCAAAGAAGGCAGCAGCCAAGCCGGCAGCGAAGAAGGCCGCTCCCGCGAAGAAGGCAGCAGCCAAGCCGGTAGCCAAGAAGGCCGCAGCCAAGCCGAAGACGCCGCGCAAGCCGAACGCCGCTTTCATGAAGCCGATGACCCCTTCCGAGACCCTGGGTGCAGTGATCGGCGCAAACCCGCTGCCGCGTACGGAAGTCACCAAGAAGGTGTGGGACTACATCAAGAAGAACAAGCTGCAAGACTCTGCGAACAAGCGCATGATCAACGCAGACGACAAGCTGAAAGCCGTGTTTGGCGGGAAGAAGCAGGTATCGATGTTCGAAATGACCAAGCTCATTTCCAACCACCTGCAATAACTGTCTTTCCAGAGGCCAAACAAAAACGCCCGCATCGCGCGGGCGTTTTTGTTTTCCGAGCTGCCGGGCTCACCGTGCCACGGGCAGGATCACCGGCTCGGTGTATTCCCACTGCTTCCAGGCGGCGAGCACGGCATTCGGGTACTTCGCCTGCCCTCGGCTGCCGTTGTAGCGCCCCAGCGCCATGTAAAGGTTGCCTCGTTCGATATCGAGGTAATGGCGCAGGATCGAGCAGCCGTAGCGCAGATTCGTCTGCATATGGAACAGCCTGCGGCGATCGCCGTCGCCGATCACCCGCGTCCAGAACGGCATGACTTGCATGTAGCCGTGAGCGCCGACCGGGGAGACCGCGTACTTGCGGAATGCCGATTCGACCTGGATCAGGCCGAGCACGAGCCCCGGATCCAGGCCGGCGCGCTTGGCTTCATACCAGACAGTCTCCAGGAATTCGATCCGGGTCTCGCGGTCCGGCATGCGCCGCGCCAGGCGGTCGGACATCTCGCCCAGCCAGTGCAGGTAGCGGATGCGGTCGTCGATGCTGGCGAACTGCGGCTTGGGCGGACGGGCATCGCTGATCGCGCGCTGCAGTGCCAGCCGCACGCCGTCGGCGAGCGCCTCCTCCTTCTGATTGCCCGCCTGCGCACCCTGGGCGAACGCCAGCATGCATGCGGCGACAAGCAGCCAGGTGCGCATTGGCGGGTGGCGAGCGGCGCGAGTCGTCAGCCGGCCAGGCGGGCCGACACGAATGCGGCCATGTCCGCCACCGGCACCTGGGTTGCCGCAGCGTCGCGCCGACCCTGGTATTCGAGCATGCCTTCCTTGAGCCCGCGTTCGCCGATGACCACGCGATGCGGCACCCCGATCAGCTCCCAGTCCGCGAACATCACGCCGGGACGCTCGCCGCGGTCATCGAGTATGACGTCGACGCCGGCGGCGCACAGCGCGGCATACAGCGCATCCGCCTGCTCCTTGACGGCTGCGCTGCGGTCGTAGCCCATCGGGCACAGCACGACTTCGAACGGCGCGATCGCGGCCGGCCAGATGATGCCGCGCTCGTCATAGTTCTGTTCGATCGCCGCGCCGAGGATGCGGGTGACGCCGATGCCGTAGCAGCCCATCTGCATCAACTGCGGCTTGCCGGCCTCGTCGAGGTAGGTCGCCTTCATGTCCTCGGAATAACGGGTACCCAGCTGGAACACGTGCCCGACCTCGATCCCGCGCTGGATCGCCAGCGGGCCCTCGCCGTCCGGCGACGGGTCGCCGGCGACGACATTGCGCAGGTCCGCCACCAGCGGCTCGGGCAGGTCGCGTCCCCAGTTCACGCCGGTGTAGTGGAAGTCCACCTCGTTGGCGCCGCAGACGAAGTCGCTCATGTTGGCGACCGTCCGGTCGGCAACCACCTTGACTGGCTTCTTCGTGCCGATGGGTCCGAGATAGCCGGGCGGCGTGCCGAAGGTGTCGACGATCTCGGCTTCAGTCGCAAAGCGGTACTGCGCCAGGCCGGCCACCTTCGCCGCCTTCACCTCGTTGAGATCGTGATCACCGCGCAGCAGCAGCAGCCAGATTTCCGTCTCGGCCGGCGCCTCCTTCTCTACCGCCAGCACGATGGACTTGACGGTACGAGCCAGCGGCAGTCCCAGCAGTTCGGCCACGTGTTCGCACTTGGCCTTGCCCGGCGTGGGCGTTTTCGTCAGCGGCTCGGTCGCAGCGGCCCGTGAAGGCAGGAGCGAGACGGCTTCGGCCGCTTCGATATTGGCCGCGTAGTCCGATTCCGGGCAGTACACCAGCGCGTCCTCGCCGGTGTCGGCGATCACGTGGAACTCATGCGAACCGGAGCCGCCGATGGCGCCGTTGTCGGCCGCGACCGCGCGGAACTGCAGCCCGAAGCGCTCGAAGATGCGCACATAGGCGTCATACATGATCTTGTACGACTGCTGCATGCCGGCGACGTCGCGGTCGAAGGAATAGGCATCCTTCATCGTAAACTCGCGGCCGCGCATCAGCCCGAAACGCGGGCGGCGCTCGTCGCGGAACTTGGTCTGGATGTGATAGAAGTTGATCGGCAGCTGGCGGTAGGACTTGATGTCGTTGCGCACCACGTCGGTGATGACTTCCTCCGAGGTCGGCTGGATCGCGAAGTCGCGCCCGTGCCTGTCCTTCACCCGCATCAGTTCCGGGCCCATCTTGTCCCAGCGTCCGGTTTCCTGCCACAACTCGGCCGGTTGCACGACCGGCATCAGCAGTTCGATAGCGCCGGCGCGGTTCATCTCTTCCCGGACAATGTTTTCCACCTTGCGGATCACGCGCAGCCCCATCGGCATGTAGGTGTAGATGCCCGAACCAAGGCGCTTGATCATCCCGGCGCGCATCATCAGTTTGTGGCTGACGATCTCGGCATCGGAAGGAGCTTCTTTTAGCGTGGAAACAAAAAATCGCGAGGCGCGCATATCGGTGAATTCTTTTTAAAAAGAGGGGGTTATAATCGACCTCAATTTTAAAGGATTAGCTGGCTGATGCGCCCATTCCACAAACCAACAATTCGTGGCGAATACGAGCGTGGCCGAGCGGCCCGCTTGTTGCGTTCGAAAATTGCAATGGCAGGGAGCGTTTAGCCGCAGAAAGTATCGAGGTGCAACATGCTTGACCGTGAAGGCTTTCGCCCGAACGTCGGCATCATCCTCCTCAACACGCATAACGAGGTGTGGTGGGGAAAGCGCGTACGCGAACATTCGTGGCAATTTCCGCAAGGCGGCATCAAGTACGGGGAAACGCCGGAACAAGCGATGTTTCGCGAGCTGGAAGAAGAGATCGGCCTGCGCGCCGAGCACGTCAAGATCATCGGCCGAACGCGCGACTGGCTGCGGTACGAAGTGCCGGACCGGTTCATCAAGCGCGAGGTGCGCGGCCATTACCGGGGGCAGAAACAGATCTGGTTCCTGCTGCGCATGGTGGGGCGCGACTGCGACATCAACCTGCGCGGCACCGACCATCCCGAGTTCGACGCCTGGCGCTGGCATGACTACTGGGTACCGCTGGACGTTGTCATCGAGTTCAAGCGGGATGTCTACCAGAAGGCATTGCAGGAACTCTCGCGCTTCCTGACGCGTGTTCCGCAGGGCCAGCATCGCCATGGCGGGCGCTACCTGCGCCAGGGGCATGCGAACCGCCCCTCGGTCGAGACTGTCGCCGTCACTTCCAAATCCAGAAGCGAGAGCTGAATGAGGATTTCCGCCACGCGCAAGCCGGCTGCCAAGGCCGGCTTGGCGCATCGCCCCGTCCCGCGCCTGCAGGCCGCAATCATGCTGGCTGCGCTGTCCGTCGGCAGTGCCGCATGGGCACAGTCCGCGCAGTTCGAGGAAGACTTCGACGACCCCTACAAGCCGTGGCAGGAGATCGCCATCCAGCTGCCTGCCCCGCCTCAGCCGGAAAACCTGCTGCCGTTCGAAGTGAGCGGCAACGCGACGCACCGCTTTGCCGTCGACGCGCAGTCGGTGAACGTCGGCACTGACGGCGTGGTGCGCTATACGCTGGTGACGATGAGCAGCGCGGGGGCCAGGAACGTGAGCTACGAGGGTCTGCGCTGCAACACCGGCGAAGTCAAGCTGTACGCGTTCGGGCATCCCGACGGCAGCTGGTCGCGTTCGCGGCGCGATCAGTGGCAATCGATCCGCGGCAACCAGACCAACAGGCACCACGCGGTACTCGCGCGCGAATTTATCTGCCAGGAACGCACGATCGCGGGCAACGCCAGCCAGATTGTCTTCAGGATCCGCAACGGCCAATCGCTCGCGCCCGCACTCGGGGACTGAGCGTGCCCGGGCAGCGCCACGCCAGTTGACGCACTACAGCAGTACCATGTTGTCGCGGTGAATCAGCTCCGGCTCCTCGACGAAGCCGAGAATCGCCGCAATTTCGGTGGACGGCTTACGCATGATGCGGCGCGCCTCGGAGCTTGAGTAATTGCTCATGCCGCGCGCAATCGCCGCACCCCGCTCGTCGACGCAGGTGATGACATCACCGCGTCCGAACTCCCCCGCCACCTCGACCACGCCGATCGGCAACAGCGACTTGCCTTCAGAACGCAGCTTCTGCACTGCACCATCGTCGAGCACGACCCGCCCGGCCGTCTGCAGGTGATCGGCCATCCACTGCTTGCGCGCGGTCAGCTGGGCCGTCTGAGCGAGCAGCTGGGTGCCGATCGCCTCGCCGCTGGCGAGCCGGGTCAGCACCGCGTCTTCACGCCCCCAGGCGATCACCGTGTGTGCGCCGGAGGTCGCCGCGCGCTTGGCGGCCAGGATCTTGGTGAGCATGCCGCCACGGCCGATCCCGGTGCCGGCTCCGCCGGCCATCGCCTCCAGCGCG
>DATLGF010000312.1:0-5083 GCA_035540575.1 Noviherbaspirillum sp. | reverse complement strand
GTGCAGGGTCGGCATACACGATCAGATAAAGCTTGCCGGACAGGTTGTCGATGACAGCGAGTTCTTCGGTCAGCAGCAGCTGGATATCCGGCAGGCCGAGATCATCCTTCGGCGTGCTGCGGGCAAGGCGCTTCTCGATATGACGGACCGTGTCATAGCCGAAGTAGCCGGCCAGGCCGCCGCAGAAACGCGGAAGACCGGGGCGCACGGCGGCGCGGTAGCGCGACTGAAACTCGGTGATGAACTCGAGCGGGTTGCCTTCGTGCGACTCCACCACTTCGCCGTGCCGGACGACTTCCGTGCGGCCGCCATGGCTGCGCAACAGCGTGGCCGCCGGCAGGCCGATGAACGAATAGCGCCCGAAACGCTCTCCGCCGACGACAGACTCCAGCAGGAAGGTGTTCTTCCCGCCATTCTGCGGCTGTGCGAGTTTCAGATAGAGGGTGAGTGGAGTTTCGAGATCGGCAAAAGCTTCAGCGATCAGCGGAATACGGTTGTAGCCCTGCGAGGCCAGCGACTGGAATTCGAGTTCGGTCATGTTTCTCTCCGGGCGCTATTGTCGCGTCGCGCAATAGCGGGATGACTGTCAAAAAACGTTACCGGCCATGGACGGCCAGCGGCATCGGGTCAGTTGGACCAGGAATGCCAGCGTCGCCACAGCCAGGCCTCATGCTGCCCCGGGACGGTACGTTTTTCGACGAGAAACATTATGCTTGGATGGATACCGGAATGATGTCCGCTGCATCGCGCAGCGTCGGAACTATACCATCGGAATCAACGGCCTGTATAGGTTCGCCATGGTTGTAACCGTAGGGTACGGTCAGCACTCGGCATCCCGCTGCGCGCGCGGCTTGGGCGTCGTTGGACGAGTCGCCGATTGCCACCACCTGCCGCGGGGTCACACCGAAATCGGTACAGACCTGCAGCAGCGGCATCGGGTCGGGCTTCTTCCTTGGCAGAGAATCGCCGCCGTAGACAATCTCGAAGAAGCCAGCCAACCCGGTCTTCTCCAGCAGCGGCAGCGCAAAGGCGATCGGCTTGTTGGTCACGCAGGCAAGGCGCAGGCCCTTGGCACGCAGCGACTCCAGTCCTTCCTTCACGCCGGGGTAGAGGCGTGAATACTGCCCGTTGATCGCGAGGTAATGCGTGGTGTACGACGCCAGCGCACGCGCGTAGTGCTGCTCGACGCCGCTCTCGTCGTAGTCTTCCGCCAGAACCCGCCGCATCAGGTTCTCGGTGCCTTTGCCCACGAAGCGCTTGATCGTCTCGATATCCAGCGGACCGAGCCCGAGTTCCTCGCGCATCCGGTTGATGGCGACGAGGAAGTCCGGCGCCGTGTCCACCATGGTTCCGTCGAGGTCGACGATGGCGGCGCGGATGTCGTTGAGCTCCATCGACGGCGCGCCGGTCATGCCTGGGCTAACTGCGCGCGCATGGCGTCGATCACCGCCTTGTAGTCTGGCTTGCCGAAGATTGCCGATCCGGCCACGAAGGTGTCCGCGCCTGCACGGGCGACCTCGGCGATGTTGTCGATCTTGATGCCGCCGTCCACCTCGAGCATGATCTCGCGCCCGGATGCATCGATGCGCTGGCGTACCTCCGCGATCTTCTTCAAGGTTTGCGGTATGAACGACTGGCCGCCAAAGCCGGGATTCACCGACATCAGCAGAATGATGTCCAGTTTGTCCATGACGTGATCGAGGTGGTGCAGCGGCGTGGCCGGATTGAATACCAGGCCGGCCTTGCACCCATGGTCGCGGATCAGCTGCAACGTGCGGTCGATGTGTTCCGACGCCTCGGGATGAAAAGTGATGATGTTCGCGCCGGCCTTGGCGAAATCCGGAATGATGCGATCCACCGGCTTGACCATCAGGTGCACGTCGATCGGCACTTGGACATGCGGCCGGATCGCCTCGCACACCATCGGGCCGATCGTCAGGTTCGGCACGTAATGATTGTCCATTACGTCGAAATGGATCATGTCCGCGCCGGCGGCGACGACGTTGCGCACCTCTTCGCCCAGTCGGGCGAAGTCGGCGGAGAGAATGCTGGGGGCGATGCGATAGTTCGGCATAAGAGCCTCAATGCGAAAGAAGGGCGTATTTTATCCCGCCCGCCGCGCCGTCTTGCGGGCGCGCGCGATTTGAGGTGCAATCGATGCTTGCACGAACCGGCCGCGACAATAAAGGAAAAGCATGGCTGCCTACGAATTCACCGTATCCGTCCGCACGCAGTACCTGGCCGAGCAATCGGACCCGGAGCGGTCAAGCTTCGTATTTGCCTATACGATCACCATCCGCAACACTGGCGACGTCGCCGCCCAGCTCATCTCCAGGCACTGGGTGATCGTCGACGCCAACAACCGCAGGGAAGAAGTGAAGGGACTCGGCGTGGTCGGCCACCAGCCGCTGCTGCGCCCCGGGGAGCAGTTCGAATACACCAGCGGCACCGCACTCGCGACGCCCCAGGGTTCCATGCGCGGCAGCTATTTCTGCGTGGCCGAGGATGGCGAGCGTTTCGAGGCGCGCATCCCGGAATTCTTGCTCTCGCTGCCCAGGACCCTGCACTGATCAGTCTTTCTTCTCGTCCGGCGCCTGCGCCTTGTCCGCCGGCGTCTGCTTGGCGCGATCACGCGGTGCCGGCCGGTCCGGCTTGCGTCCGGATGCCGTCCACCAGACGATGAACACCAGCAGAAACAATGCCACCGCCGCTTCAACCATCAACAGCCACATCCCGTTCGCCCTCAATGTCAGCAAAACGCCTCAGTTTACTCGCATCCGTCATGCTGGTCGCCCTCGCAGGCTGTACCACGCCCCCGTCGGCACCACCGGCGCCGACTATGCCGGCTCCGGCTATTCCGCCGGCCGCGCCCCCGGCGCCATCCCCTGCACCACCACCGGTCGCGCAGCCCCCGGTCCAGACATTGCAGGTGACCACATTCCAGTCCATCCCCGGATGGAACGAGGATAGGCTGCGGGAGGCATGGCCGGCTTTCCTGACCTCTTGCGAGGTGCTGGTGCGCCGCCCGGACTGGCGCGAGCCCTGCATGGTTGCGCGCGAGGTCAAGGGAGCCGATGAGGCAGCGGTGCGCCTGTTCTTCGAATCGTTCTTCGTCCCCCATCAGGTCTTCAATGCGGACGGCAGCGATCAGGGCTTGGTGACCGGCTATTACGAGCCGCTGCTGCGCGGCGCGCGCAAGCGCGGCGGACGTTTCCAGACCCCATTGCACAAGGAACCTGCGGACCTGCTCACCATCGATCTTGGTTCCGTCTACCCCGAGCTGCGCAATATGCGCCTGCGCGGAAAGGTAGTCGGCAACAAGGTGGTGCCGTATCCGTCGCGCGGACAGATGATGCAAGATGGTGCGCTTGCCGGTCATGAGCTGCTCTGGGTCGATGATCCGATCGAAGCCTTTTTCCTGCAGGTGCAGGGCTCCGGCCGCGTCTATCTGGAGGACACGAAGGAAACCGTACGCATCGCCTACGCGAACCAGAACGGCCATCCGTACCGGTCGATCGGACGTTATCTGGTGGATAAGGGGGAAATGACCCTCGACCAGGCCTCCGCCCAAAGCATCAAGGCATGGTATGCCGCCAACCCGGCCCGGCGCGAGGAACTGCTCAGCGCCAATCCAAGCTACGTATTCTTCAGAGAGGAAAAGCTGAGCGAGCCGATTCCCGGGCCCAAGGGCGCGCTCGGCGTCCCGCTGACGGATCAACGCTCGATCGCGGTCGATCCGCAGTTCGTGCCCCTTGGCGCTCCGGTATTTCTTTCCACCACGCAGCCCAACAGTACGGTGCCGCTGCGGCGGCTGATGCTCGCCCAGGACACCGGCGGCGCGATCAAGGGGGCAGTCCGGGCGGATTACTTCTGGGGGTTCGGTGCGCAGGCCGGCGAGCGGGCGGGAAAGATGAAGCAACGCGGAGCCATGTGGGTCTTGCTGCCAAAAGGGCAAGGCGGGCCCGCGACCGCTGCCCGTTAGCTTGGGCCCGGGCAGTACAATGCGCTCACCCCGTATATAGAGTTGGAGAGAAGATGAACTACGAAAACATACTCGTGGAAGTGCAAGGCAAGGTAGGGCTGATCCGGCTGAACCGTCCCAAGGCGCTCAACGCCTTGAATGACCAGTTGATGGATGAACTCGGCCATGCACTGCTCGGATTCGACGCCGACGACAATATCGGCTGCATCGTCATCACCGGAAGCGAGAAGGCTTTCGCCGCCGGCGCCGACATTGGCGCGATGGCTGACTACACCTTCATGGACGTCTACAAAGGCGGCTACATCAGCCGAAACTGGGAAACGATCCGCAGCATCCGCAAGCCCGTAATCGCCGCAGTTGCCGGCTACGCCTTGGGCGGCGGGTGCGAGCTCGCGATGATGTGCGACATCATCATCGCCGCCGACACCGCCAGATTTGGCCAGCCGGAGGTGAAGCTGGGCACCATACCGGGTGCCGGCGGAACGCAGCGCCTGCCGCGCGCCGTCTCCAAGGCCAAGGCGATGGATCTTTGCCTGACCGCAAGAATGATGGATGCCGCCGAGGCGGAGCGAGCCGGCCTGGTTTCCCGCGTGGTTTCGGCCGACAAACTGCTGGAAGAAGCGATGGGAGCCGCTGACACCATTGCCGCGATGTCCTTGCCCAGCGTCATGATGATCAAGGAGTCCATCAACCGCGCCTACGAGACCACGCTCGCCGAGGGCGTGCAGTATGAGCGCCGCTTGTTTCATAGCACCTTCGCCACCGAGGATCAAAAGGAAGGCATGAAGGCATTTCTCGAAAAGCGCTTGCCAAACTTCCGCAACCTTTGATAAAGTGCGCGTCCCGTCGAAATACGACCCATCGAAGCAACAGCTTCAGGGGAGGGAAACGACGGAGCAGCAGCGGCAGCCGGGAGTATCGAAGTTGCCGCAGTCGTCAAAAAGATGTTGACGGCGCTGCCGAAGGGCGTAATAATCTCGCTTCTTTGCTACTGAAAAACGAATGTCGTGATTCGGCAGCTTGCGAAACTGAAAAGTTTTGCAAAAAGAAGGGGTTAGGCGAAAAAGCTAAACAAAAAGCTTGACGCAAAACAGAGAGCCC
>DATLGF010000311.1:0-6612 GCA_035540575.1 Noviherbaspirillum sp. | reverse complement strand
GCACTGGTGATGTCGGGCAGCCTGTTCATGGAGGCGGTACACGCCAGCGGCGCGGACCTGCTTCCGATCGACAGCGAGCACAATGCGATCTTCCAGTGCCTGCCGGCCGGCTATCAGCGCAGCCCCGCGCGCCATGGCGTCGCGAAGATCCTGTTGACAGCCTCCGGCGGCCCGTTCCTGAACCGCCCTGTCGAGACGCTGGAGCGGGTCACGCCCGCAGAGGCCGTTGCGCACCCGAACTGGGTCATGGGGCGCAAGATCTCGGTCGATTCAGCGACCATGATGAACAAGGGCCTCGAAGTCATCGAGGCGCACTGGCTGTTCGGTGCAGCGCCGGACCAGATCGAAGTCGTGATCCATCCGCAAAGCGTCGTGCATTCGATGGTCTCCTACATCGACGGCTCGGTGCTTGCCCAGATGGGCAATCCCGACATGCGCACGCCGATCGCGCATGCGCTGGCCTATCCGGACAGGGTCGAATCGGGTGTGGGGGCGGTTGACCTTGCCCGCATCGGCCAGCTGCAGTTCTTCGCGCCGGATTTCGAGCGCTTTCCTTGCCTGCGCCTGGCCTATGATGCGTTGTTTGCCGGCGGGAGCGCCCCAGCTATACTGAACGCGGCCAACGAGATCGCCGTCGAGGCCTTTCTTTCCGGCAGCATCGGCTTTCGCGCGATCGACCGCCTGATCGCGCGCGTGATGGAGCGCGTGCCGACGGCCGCGCTGACCAGCATCGAAGCCTTGCTCGATCACGACCGGCGTGCCCGCGAATGCGCGCGCGCTCTTCTGACGGAAGTGACATGACTTTCCTGCATACCGTACTTGCCTTCCTGGCGGCCCTGGCCGTCCTGATCGTCGTGCACGAACTCGGTCATTACTGGGTGGCCAGGCTGTGCAACGTCAAGGTCCTGCGTTTTTCCGTGGGCATGGGGCGCGTCGTCTGGTCGCGCCGTTTCGGCCCCGACCAGACCGAATGGGCGCTGTCGGCGCTGCCGTTCGGCGGGTACGTCAAGATGCTCGACGCGCGCGAGCAGGATGTCGGGACGCTCTCCGAGCAAGACTTGAAGCGCGAGTTCACGCGCCAGTCCGTGTGGAAGCGGATTGCGATTGTCGCCGCAGGTCCGCTGGCCAACTTCCTTCTTGCCATCGCGTTGTTCGCGGGGCTTTACAGCTATGGTCTGCCCGAACCGGCAGCGACCTTGCGCGATGTGCCCCAGCAGACGGCGGCCTACGAGGCGGGGTTGCGCGGCGGGGAGCGCGTGCGGGCGGTCGACGGCAGCGCCGTGCAGACCTGGGGTGAATTGCGCTGGAAGATCATGCAGGCGGTGCTCGACCAGCGTCCGGCCCGCCTTGAAGTCGAGGATGGAGAAGGGCGGGGCGCGGTGCGGCAGGTGACGCTGCGGCTCGGCGGTGTCTCCGCGTCAGATCTGGAGACCGATTTCCTCGGCCGGCTGGGCCTGGATCTGGCCAGGCCGCCAGCCGTGCTCGGCCGCATTGTTCCTGGTGGTCCGGCCGATGCGGCCGACCTGCGGGAAGGGGACCGCGTGCTGAGCGTGAACGGCGAGCCGGTGGCCGACGGACTGGCCTTCGTCGAGCGCGTGCGCACCGCGCCCGGGCAGGAGCTCGCGCTGCAGGTGCAGCGCGCGGGGCAGCAGTTGCAGCGCGTCGTGCGGCCGGAAGCGCATTCCGTCCGCGATCAGGTCGTCGGCCGCATCCAGGTCGAGGTCCCGCTTGCGCCGGATATGGTGACGGTGCGCAGCGGGCCGCTGGAGGCGGTGGCCAGAGGTGCGGAGCGTACCTGGGATACGAGCGTTCTGACGCTGAAGATGCTTGGTAAAATGCTCGTCGGCGAAATTTCCTGGAAGAACATCTCCGGCCCCATCACGATCGCGGATTACGCCGGCCAGACCGCGCGCATCGGACTCGTCAGCTACCTGACCTTCCTCGCGTTCATCAGCATCAGCCTGGGCGTAATGAACTTGCTTCCCATTCCGGTTCTAGACGGTGGGCATTTACTGTATTATTCGCTGGAACTTTTGACCGGGCGTCCGGTATCGGAGCGGTTCGGTGAGATCGCCCAGCGCGCCGGTGTGGGCATCCTGATGGTTTTGATGGCGGTCGCGGTATTCAACGACATCCTCAGACTGGTGTCCTGATAGGAGCCGGCCGCCTTCAGGACGGCGGGAGTTTGATAACAAGACATTCGATGAAATTGATTACCAAGCGCTTTGCCCTGCCGCTGTTTCCCCGCCGCCTGATTTCCTCCGCAGTTCTCGCACTTTGCGCCGGTCATGCATTCGCCGTGGATCCGTTCACTGTACGTGACATTCGAGTCGAGGGCATCCAGCGCACCGAGGCCGGCACGGTGTTCAGCTATCTGCCGCTGCGCGTCGGCGACACCTATACCGATGAGCGTGGCGCGGCCGCGATCAAGGCCCTGTTCGGCACCGGCTTCTTCAAGGACGTGCGTCTCGAAGTGGAGGGCGATGTCCTCGTCGTCGTGGTGGAGGAGCGTCCGGCAATTGCGGCAATCGATTTCTCCGGCGTGCGCGAGTTCGAGCGCGAACAACTGAACAAGGCGATGCGCGACATCGGCCTGGCCGAGGCGCGCATTTTCGACCGTGCGCTGGTCGAGCGCGCCGAGCAGGAACTCAAGCGCCAGTACCTGGCGCGCGGTCTGTACGGCGTCGAGGTGACGACCACCGTCACGCCTGTCGAGCGCAATCGCGTCAATATCAGTTTTGCCGTGGACGAAGGCGATGTCGCGCGCATCCGCCAGATCAACATCATCGGCAACAAGGCGTTCTCCGATTCCGCGCTGCGCAGCGTTCTGTCGCTGCGCACCCCGGGCTGGTTTACCTGGTATTCGAAGGCCGACCAGTATTCGCGCCAGAAACTGGCCGGCGACATCGAGGCGCTGCGCTCGTACTACCTGAATCGGGGTTATCTCGAAATGCAGGTGGAGTCGACGCAGGTGTCCATCAGCCCGGACAAGCGCGACATCTACATCACCATCAACATCAACGAAGGACAGCGCTACACGGTGGCCGGCATCAACCTGGAAGGCGAGATGCTCGGCCAGGAGGAAGAGTTCCGCTCGCTGTTGCAATTGCGGCCGGGCGACGTGTATTCGGGCGAGAAGCTTGCAGAGAGCGTGCGCCGGATCTCGGAGCGCATGGGCAATTTCGGCTACGCATTCGCGAACGTGAACGCGAGCCCGGAGATCGATCGCGAGAAGGGGCAGGTCAATTTCACCGTGCTCATCGATCCCGGTCAGCGGGTCTACGTGCGCCACATCAATATTGAAGGCAACACGCGCACCCGCGACGAAGTGGTGCGGCGCGAGTTCCGCCAGTTCGAGAGCTCCTGGTACGACGGTGAAAAGATCCGCCTGTCGCGCGACCGCGTCGACCGGCTTGGTTACTTCACCGAGGTGCAGATCGAGACGCCGGAAGTGCCGGGCACGACCGACCAGGTCGACGTCAATATGCGGGTGGCCGAGAAGCCGACCGGCAACATCATGATCGGCGCTGGTTTCTCGAGCAGCGAAAAGCTGACCTTGTCGGGCTCGATCCATCAGGCCAACGCTTTCGGTACCGGCAATACGCTTGGCGTAGACGTCAACACGAGCAAGATCAACCGCACGTTCGCGATCTCCACCACGCAACCGTATTTCACCGACGACGGGGTCAGCCGCAGCTACGAAGTCTTCCTGCGCACGCAGCGTCCCCCCGAAGTCAATACCGGTGACTACGTGATCGAAACCGCCGGCGCGAACATTCGCTTCGGCGTTCCGTTCTCCGAGGTCGACACGGTGTTCTTCGGCGCTGGCGTCGAACGCAACAACGTGCGCACATACTTTGGCCAGCCCGGTTTCAACGACAGCCCGGAGTTGTATCGTATCCATGTCTCGCGCTACGGGGCGGCGCCGACGCCGGAGACGCCAGGCGTCTTCGATGCCAGTACCACGAGCTTCCCACTCACGGTGGCATGGCAGCGCGACAGCCGCGACAGCGCGCTGATCCCGACGAGCGGCCGTTATCAGCGCGCCAATCTGGAGCTGGCGCCCGCCGGTTCGCTGAGGTACTACCGTGCGGTCTACCAGCACCAATACTTCTATCCGATGTTCCGCAACGCCACGCTGGCCTTGAATGGAGAAGTCGGCTATGGCCGCGGCGTCGGCGGGAGCTATCCCGTGTTCAAGCACTTTTATGCCGGCGGCATCGGCTCCGTCCGCGGTTATCGCGGGGCATCGCTCGGGCCGTTGGCGGCAAACGGCGACCCGCTGGGCGGTGCCTCGCGCATCGTCGGGAACGTGGAACTGCAGTTTCCGTTCCCCGGAGCCGATCGCACGCTGCGCTGGTTCACTTACCTTGACGCCGGTAACGTCTATGCCGAGGGCGTCACGCCGTCCCTGCGCGACCTGCGCTACTCTGCCGGCGTCGGCATCAGCTGGATTTCGCCGATCGGTCCGCTGAAATTGAGCTTCGGCCGGCCCTTGAACGCGAAGGCAGGTGACCGTAAGGAAAGCTTCCAGTTCCAGATTGGCACCGGCTTCTGATGCCGCGTTATTCCGGCAATTTGATATTCGGAGAACAAGATGTCTGCAATTAGCTTTACCAAGCCGCTGAAGGGTTTGTTCCTCGCCGCCGCCATGCTGCTGCCGATTGCGGCGGCCCAGGCGCAGGAGGCGCGGATCGGTTTCGTGAATACGGAACGCATCTTCCGCGAAGCGGCGCCGGCCAAGGCGGCCCAGGCCAAGATCGACCAGGAATTCTCGCGCCGCGACAAGGAGCTCCAGGACCTGGCCAACCGTATCAAGGGAATGGCCGACAAGCTCGACAAGGACGCGCCCGTGCTGTCGGAAACCGACCGCATGCGCCGTCAGCGCGAACTGGCCGACATGGACAAGGACTTCCAGCGTCGGCAGCGCGAGTTCCGCGAGGACCTGAATCACCGCCGCAATGAAGAGCTGGCCGGCGTGCTCGACCGCACCAACCGCGTGATCAAGCAGATCGCCGAGGCGGAGAAGTACGACATCATCTTCCAGGAAGCGGTGTACGCCAGCCCGCGCATCGACATCACCGACAAGGTGCTGCGCGCGCTCAACAAGTAATTACCTCATGAGGCCGGAATGGGCACTCGACTAAGAGACTTGGTCGAACGCTTCGGAGGCCAGCTGATCGGGGATGGGGAAATCGAGGTGTCCGGCATCGCGCCGCTCGACAGCGCCGATGCCTCCCATCTCGCGTTTCTCTCCAACCCGAAGCTTCGCGCGCAGGTCGGGCGCACCCGCGCCGCGGCCCTGATCCATGCACCTGCGGACGAGGCGGCTGTCGCCGCCTCGTTCGGCGGTGCGCGTATCGTCGCCGCCAACCCGTACGCATACTTCGCCCGCGTCGCGCAACTGTTTGCCAGCCAGGCTGCGCTTGTGCCGCCGCCAGGCGTCCATCCGTCGGCCTGCGTCGATTCCGCCGCCCAGGTCGCGCCAACGGCGTCAGTCGGACCGCATGTCACGATCGAAGCGGGTGCGCAGCTCGGCGAAAACGTGCGCGTGGATGCCGGCTGCTATGTCGGGCGCGACGTGCGCCTGGGCGCCGGCACGCACCTGCACGCGAACGTGAGCGTGCATGCCGGCTGCGTGATCGGCGCGCGCGGAATTGTGTATTCAGGCGCCGTGATCGGCTCGGACGGCTTCGGCTTCGCCAACGATGGCGGCGTGTGGGTGAAGATCCCGCAGACCGGGCGCGTCGTCATCGGGGACGACGTCGAGATCGGCGCGAACACGACGATTGACCGCGGTGCACTTGCCGACACCGTCATCGAGGACGGTGTCAAGCTCGACAACCAGATCCAGATCGGCCACAACTGCCACATCGGCGCGCACACCGCGATGGCCGGATGCGTGGGCGTCGCGGGGTCCGCGCGCATCGGCAAGCACTGCACGTTCGGCGGCGCGGCCATGGTGCTCGGGCACCTGACGATCGCGGACAACGTGCACGTCTCCTCCGGCAGCATGGTGTCGCGCTCGATCCATGAACCCGGTCAGTACACGGGTTTCTATCCGCTCGCCAAGAATTCCGATTGGGAAAAATCGGCTGCCATCGTCCGCAATCTTTCTGCGCTGCGCGAAAAGATCCGCGAACTGGAGAAAACAATCAAATCGCTCACCGGAAAGCAAGAATGAAGACGCTCGACATCAATCAGATCAAGGAATACCTGCCCCATCGCTACCCGCTGCTGCTGGTGGACCGGGTGCTGGAGTGGGAGGCCGGCAAGTCGATCACGGCGATCAAGAACGTGACGGCGAACGAGGAGTTTTTCAACGGCCACTTCCCGCACAAGCCGGTCATGCCTGGTGTCCTGATGATCGAGGCCCTCGCGCAGACGGCGGCGCTGCTGTCTTTCCTGACGATGGGGGTGAAACCGGATGCGAACAGCGTCGTCTACTTCGTGGGCATCGACGGCGCGCGCTTCAAGCGTCCGGTCGAGCCGGGCGATCAACTGAAGATGCAAGTGGAAATCCTGCGCACGGCGCGCGGCATCTGGAAGTACAAGGCGGTGGGCTCGGTGGACGGGCAGGTCGCCCTCGAAGCCGAGCTGATGTGCACGATG
>DATLGF010000310.1:0-16538 GCA_035540575.1 Noviherbaspirillum sp. | reverse complement strand
GCCTCTCACGGTATTGACTTCGATGTCTACGACCTCACCGCCCCGGTCATACAGGCCGGGCAAACGAGTGCGACCACGACATACAGCAGCGGCCAGGATCTGGTGCTGCTCTCGGCCGAGATCGTGGCGATGCCGAACGTTCCGGTCGCGGATCTTGCGATCGAAATGACGCGCATCGACAGCTTGCGACTCGGAACGAACGGCTCCTACCTGATCACGGTCGGAAACAACGGCCCGAACGAGGAACCCGGGCCGATAACCGTCACCAATACCTTGCCGCCGCAGCTCGCCTACGTGTCGGCGGGCGGGGCCGGTTGGTCCTGCAGTGCATCGGGGCAGACGGTCACATGCGTTTATTCGGGAGCGGCGCTGGCGCCGGGTACCTATGCGCCGGCGCTGACGCTTACCGTATCGGTGACCAGCGCGTCGACCAGTGTCACCAACGTCGCCACGGTCTCGGGCGCACGCTTCGACAACGTGAGTGAAAACAACTCCGCCAGCGATACCGCGTCCGTGCTCGTGCCGGGCTATGTATTTACTGACAGCCCGTGCTCCCATAACGTTGCCTTCGGCAGTCCCGGCCAGTGCACGATCATGAACTGGGGACCGCAGACCGCGGCGCAGGCACTGGATGGCATTTACATCACCAACCTGAATAATTCCGGCGTGCCGACCCGCCTGCATGCGTCTCAGGTCCGCACGGAAACGATGCAGTTCGCGCTCACCTGCCACAACCCCGCGACGAATGCCGGCGTGCGGGCCGCGTTCTCGGCGGTGTCCGCGGCATTGCCGCTTTGTGCCCCCAACGGGGCAACGCCGAGCGGTGCCTACTGGTCGTCAACAACCGGCAACAGCAACAACATCAGCTTTCCCGGCGGCTCACCGTCGGCAGGTCCGTACACGTTCAACTACGCCGATGTCGGACGCGTCGAGCTTTTCATGAAGCGCAGCGCGAGCAGCAGTGCAGAGGGCTCCAGCGGTTCGTTCGTGGTGCGGCCGCATGGCTTCGTGCTCAACAACATACGCTGCACAACGGCCAATGCTGACAGCTGCGGCGGGGGGGCGCTGCCTACCGGGCTCAATCCCGGGGCCATTGCAGCAGGAGGTCCGACGTTCATTCGCGCCGGTCATCCATTCTCCGTCACTGTCACCGCACGTAACGCCGCAGGCGCGGCGACACCGAATTATGGGCGCGAGTCGCCGCCGGAAACCGTAAGGCTTGTGCCCACCGTAACCGGTGCCGGCGGCCCGAACAGCAATCCCGCGATTGGAGGAAGCTTCGGCAGCTTCAACAATGGCGTGGCAACCGGAACCAACTTCACCTGGAACGAAGTCGGCATCATCCGTCTCACACCCGGCGTCGGCGACGAGGATTATCTGGGCGCCGGGGACGTCGTCGGCACCCAGTCGGGTACGGTCGGACGCTTCTTCCCGCACCACTTCAGCGTGAGCGGCACGCTCACCACGCGCAGCCAATTTCCGCAGACCGTCACGACGGGCAGCATCGCCGCCGGCGGAACGACGCTGGTTGTCGCCTCGGCAGCGAACATCGCGCCTGGCCATCCGCTCACCGTGGCGGGAGCCGGCCCCGCCGGTGCCGACTTGAACGCGACGGTGACGCGCATGTCGGGCACGGCGCTCACCCTTGCGATTCCCGCCGCAACCGCGGTATCGAACGCGGCCGTCATCAAACCGCTCGATCCGTTCACCTACATGGGTGAACCGATGATGCTGCAGCTGCAGGTTCGGGCGCACAGTGCGAGCGGCACGGTCACGCAGAACTACGCAGACACCTATGCTCGCCTGCATGCGGCGACGGTCGAGACCGCTGCGACCTGGTTTGCAACCGGCTGCAGCGGTACGGCGATGTGCTTCGGCCTCGGTGCCGTGAACGGAACGACTGCCGCGCTCACGCCCCGGCTTGCACGTGCTGGGGGCATCCCGTCGAGCGCATGGACGGCGGGTGTCGGGTCCTTTCAGGTGGCCGTGCTGCTGTCACGGCCGACGAGCACGGTCGCCGATATGAGCTGGGGTCCATACGAAGACCTGCGCTTCGGCGCCGCGCCGCGCGACACCGACGGCGTCAGCCTGCCCACGCAGGCCCAGCATCTGGCGCACGGCATGGACATGGACGCCGACCTGAACAACACGCCCGAGCGGCGTGAACTGTTTTCGACCAGCAGCCGGCTCGGGCGTCTGCGCATCGCGAGCGCGCATGGATCCGAGCTGCTGCCGCTTCCGATCGGCCTGAGCGCGCAGTACTGGAACGGCACGAGCTTTGTGACCAATCATGACGACAACAACACCCGGTTTGGCAGCAGTGCCGTGGCGCTGTCCAACTTCCGGGGGCAACTCGATCCGGGCGAGACCAGCGTCGCATCGATTCCTTCGAGCATCGTGCTCGCTGCCGGCCGCGGCGCGTATACGCTTACCAAACCATCAGGGGGAGATGGGCGCTACGGGGGGAGCGTGGACATGACCGTAGGAGGGCTTGCATTTCTGCCCGGTAATGTTGGGCGGGCCCGCTTCGGTATCGTCAAGCGCGCCAACGAAGTCGTTCATCTGCGTGAAAATTTCTAGCAAGTTGCCGTATGTAAATACTCTGTCGCGCCCCGGCAGCGTGTGCACGTAATTCCGTTGACACCGAGTGGTTATTACCCTAAGTTCGGGGCATTCTTGAGATGCCACAAAGCAATGCGTTTCTTCGCGAAATCAAAAACCGAGCAGGGCTGGCTGGCGCTCCTTATCGAGAGAGGAGCGGTCCTGGCCGTGCATGTGGTCCGACCGGCCGGCGGTCGTCCGTGCGTGCAGCTCGCCGCGTCCTTCCCGTGCGAACCGGGCAGCGAGGGCGCGGTGCTCGACCGTGTCGCAAAAGAGTTGCACGTGCAGCGCTTTCGCTGCACGACGATGCTGGGTGCTGGCGACTATCGATTGATTACTGTCGAAGCGCCCAATGTTCCGGTGGACGAGTTGAAGATCGCGATCCGGTGGCGTTTGAAAGACATGCTCGATTTCCACGTCGACGATGCAACGATCGATGTGCTGTCAATTCCGTCGGATACTAACGCGCCGGTGCGGGGCCAGTCGATGTATGCGGTCGCTGCACGCAACCAGGTGATCCAGCAGCGCCAGCGCGCGTTTGAACAGGCGAAGATACCGCTTGGCGTCATCGATATTCCAGAGCTCGCGCAGCGCAATCTGGCGGCACTCGCGGAAACGGAAGGGCGGGGCCTGGCCATGCTGACCTTCGGGCCGGACGGCGGTCTGCTGACCGTCAATCACGCAGGCGAGCTCTGTCTTTCGCGCCGCATCGACATCGCGTTCGAACAATTGCTCCATGCCGATGCGACCCAGAAGGCAGCGCTGCTGGAACGCGTCACACTGGAGTTGCAGCGCTCGCTTGACCACGTCGAGCGGCAGTTCCAGTTCATGAGCTTGTCGAAGCTGCTGATCGGCCCGCTCGGTGACGACGACGCCGGCCTGCAGGAGCATCTTTCCGCGAACCTTTACGTTCCCGTCGAGCGGTTCAGGCTCGAGAGCGTGACGGACCTTGAGCGCGTGCCCGCGCTCCTCGCGCCCGAGGTGCAGCGGCAGTATCTGCTCGCGGTGGGCGCCGGGCTGCGCCAGGAGGAGAAGGTGCTGTGAGCCAGCAGATCAATCTATTTAATCCAATCTTCCTCACGCAGAAGAAGTATTTTTCCGCGGCCACGATGCTGCAGGCATTGGGGCTGATCCTGCTCGGCTCGGGTCTCATGGTGGCTTATGCCAGCGTGCAGTTGGCCCAGATGCGCGCCGAGGCGAATGCCGTCACGGCCCAGTTGGAAGCGGCTGAAGCCCAGCTCGCCGCCATCAATGCCGCGCACGGCACGCGTCAGAAGGATGGCCTGCTACAGGCTGACCTTCGGCGCGTGGAGGCGGAGCTGATCGCGCTTGAGCGCCTTGCGCAGTCGCTCTCTCGCGGCGACAACCGTCAGCCCGGCGGCTATTCCGAGTACATGCGCGCGTTCTCCAGACAGATCGTCGATGGTGTGTGGCTGACCGGCTTCTCGATTCGGGACGGTGGCAACGAGATCGGTCTTTCCGGCGGCGCCTTGCGTCCGGAGCTGCTCCCTGCCTACCTCAATCGGCTCGGCAGGGAGCCAAGCATGCGCAACAAGTCCTTCGACATGCTGGAAATGGGTGCGCCGGCTGCTGCAGCGCGTTCTTCCGCGCAAGCGCCGGCTTTCGTCGAGTTCCGCCTGCAGTCCAGCGAACGACCGGCGCCGGCATCGGCGGGCAGGGAGCTGCAATGAAGCGGCACTGGGAAAAATTCTCCGCGCGCGTCGACGCGCTGACCCTGCGCGAGCGGGTGATCATCTTCCTGATGGCGGCGCTTGCACTCGTGACGGCAATGAACATGCTGGCGCTGGACCCGAAGGACGCTGAACAGAAGCGGATCGCGCGGCACATGCAGGACCAGCAGGCGCAGATTGCGCAGCTCCGGGCGGACATCGCGCGCAAGGTGGCCGAGAGCACAGCCGATCCCGATGCCGATGCAAGACAGCGCCTGCAACTGCTGCAGCAACAGAAAGCGGGCCTGCAGGAATCGCTTGCCGGAATGCAAAGAGGGCTGGTCTCTCCTGATAGAATTGCCCCGCTTCTGGAGAACATCCTTTCTCGCAACACTCGGCTTCGCCTCGTGAGCCTGAAAAAGCTTCCTGTGGTGAACCTGGCGCGGACACATGGCGAAGAGATGGTGGACGCAGGCCTCCGGGAGACCGGCCTGTATCGCCATGGTGTCGAGCTTACCGTGGAGGGAGGCTATCTCGACATGCTGAACTATCTGACGGAGCTGGAAAGCCTTTCCACGCAGCTGTTCTGGGGGGATCTTGCATTCACAGTCGAGAATCACCCGAACGCCTCGATGACGGTGACGGTGTACACCTTGAGCCTGGACAAGCGATGGCTGCACATCTGATCCGTTTTGGTCAGGCAGTCCTGGCCGCAGCCTGTTCCATGCCGGTGGTCGGTCTTTGCCAGTCCTTGCCGGACCCCACCCGCTTGCCATCCGCCTTGGGCCAGGGGCGCGTCGAAAACGCCGTCGCAGCACCGGTTGCCGACGCGCTTGCGCTTCAGTCCATCCTGATCTCGCCGCAGCGGCGCCTGGCCGTCATTGGCGGGCGTACCGTCGCGGTTGGGGACGCGGTGGGCAATGCGCGGGTGCTCAGGATCCAGGAGACGGAAGTGGTTTTGCGAGAAGGAAGCGAGACACGCATCCTCCGCATGTATCCGGAGGTGGAGAAGAAATCCCCGGTCGCGGCGCAGG
This sequence comes from Noviherbaspirillum sp., assembly GCA_035540575.1. Classification (GTDB taxonomy): domain Bacteria; phylum Pseudomonadota; class Gammaproteobacteria; order Burkholderiales; family Burkholderiaceae_D; genus Noviherbaspirillum. Next base: position 11,233 of record DATLGF010000310.1, on the reverse strand, counting down.
CGCTGCCGGCCAACAAGAACAAGCAGCAATAATGCAAGGGACGATGGTGAGGAAAGCCACAATAATCTTGGTCGCGGCCTCGCTCGCCGCCTGCGCAGCACCGGCCAAGCGGGACACCTACGACATGATCAGCGCGGAGCTTGGCAACGCTGCGCAGCTTGCCCAGCAGCCAGCGGCGCCGGATGCGGTGAGTGCGGCGCTGCTTCCTCCGTTGCAGATTGAGATCCCGAAGCCGACCCAGCCGGCCGAAGAGCGCTTCAACGTCACGTTCAACAACGTACCGGCCGACCAGTTCTTCATGGCGATCGTCTCCGGCACCCGCTACAACATGCTGGTGCACCCGGACGTCACCGGCACGATTTCCGCCAATCTGCGCGACGTGACCGTGCTCGAGGCGCTCGACGCCATCCGTGAGCTTCATGGTTTCGACTACCGTGTCGACGGCAACCGCATCACGGTCCGTCCCGCTTCATTGCAGACGCAGGTCTTCCAGGTCAACTACCTGACGGGCAATCGCCGCGGCACCTCCGAATTGCGCGTGACTTCCACCTCGGTCGCCGATGCCGGGACTGCCAACACCGCAACCGGAATCGTCAATCAGCTTGGCCAGCCTGCGCAGGCCCCCGGGCAGACGACCGCCATCGCCCGCGACAGCAGCAAGGTGAGCACCGAGTCCGACAGCGATTTCTGGTCCGAACTGCGCCTGGCGCTCGAGGCGATTGTCGGCGTCGGCAGAGAAGGGCGCAGCGTCGTCATCAGCCCGCAGTCTGGCGTGGTGGTCGTGCGCGGCATGCCGGATGAGCTGCGCAATGTCGGCGCCTTTCTGAAGGCGACCCAGGCATCGGTCGCGCGCCAGGTCATCCTCGAAGCCAAGATCCTCGAGGTGCAGCTCAACGAGGCCTATCAAACCGGCATCAACTGGGCCGCTTTTCGCACCTCCGCCAACAGTCCCGCCTCGTTCGGCCTGCTGTCTCCCGGTACCGCGCTGGCTCCATTGGGAGCGGGCAATGTGCCGGCGACGGTTGCAAGCCCGGGTTCCACCGGCGTGGCCGCCACGCCGGGCAGCGCGATCGGCGCACTCACTTCCGCGACCGGTTCGCTGTTTGGCCTGGCATTCCAGACCAGCAATTTCTCGGCGCTCATTTCCTTCCTTGAATCGCAGGGCAATGTGCATGTGCTTTCAAGCCCGCGCATTGCGACGCTGAACAATCAGAAAGCGGTGCTGAAGATCGGCACCGACGAGTTCTTCGTCACCAACGTCAGTACGACGACAACCACCGGCAATGCCACCGTCACCACGCCTTCGGTCACCCTGCAGCCGTTCTTCTCGGGAGTCGTGCTCGACGTGACGCCCCAGATCGACGAGCGCGGCTTCATCATCCTGCACGTGCGTCCCTCGGTCAGCCAGGTCGACACGGTCACCAAGAGCATCGATCTGGGTACCGGCGGTTCGCTGCGCCTGCCGCTTGCTGCGAGCAACACTTCCGAGACCGACAGCATCGTGCGCGGCCGCGACGGCCAGATCGTGGCGATCGGCGGACTGATGCGGCACGCGAGCCGTAACGATCGCTCGCAGATCCCGGGGGTGGGCAGCGCGCCGGGTATCGGTGCCTTGTTCGGCAACACCAATCAGGTGAGCCAGAAGCGCGAGCTCGTCATCCTGCTCAAACCCACCATCGTGCAGGACGACACCGGCTGGGCGCAGGACATTCTCGACAGCCAGCAACGCATCCAGCGTCTGGCGCCGCGGGAAGAGCCGCTGCGCTGGTAGGCGATGTACAAGACCTACTTCGGCCTGCGCGAGCTGCCATTCGGCATCACGCCGGACACCAGCTTCTTCTTTGCCTGCACCACCTACCAGGAGGCGCTGAACACGCTGCTGGTGGCGGTGAAGAACGGCGAGGGCTTCATCAAGATCACCGGCGAGGTCGGGACCGGCAAGACCCTGCTTTGCCGCAAGTTCATGGCCTCGCTGGACAAGGGCTTCGTCACCGCCTACGTGCCCAACCCGTACCTGGAGCCGCGCGCGCTGATGCTCGCGCTCGCCGACGAACTCGAAGTGTCGGTGGCGCCGGAGGCCGATCAGCATCAGCTGCTCAAGGCGATCAACTATCGGCTGCTGATCCTGGCGCGCGAGGGCAGGCGTCCGGTGCTGTGCCTGGACGAGGCGCAGGCCATGCCGATCGAATCCCTGGAGGCACTGCGGCTGCTGACCAACCTGGAGACTGAAAAGCGCAAGCTGCTCCAGATCGTGATGTTCGGACAGCCGGAACTCGATCGCAAGCTGCAGCAGGAAGCCATCCGCCAGCTGAACCAGCGGATCACCTTCCATTACCATCTCGGATCGCTCGGCAGGGACGACATGGCCTCGTATCTGGCGCATCGGCTCACCGTGGCCGGCTACTCCGGCGGGCGCCTGTTTTCGGGCAGTGCCATCCGCGCGCTGCACACTGCAAGCGGTGGCACGCCGCGCCTGATCAATGTTCTCGCGCACAAGTCCTTGATGCTCTGCTTCGGCGAAGGCAAGCAAGAGGTGGCGGCACGGCACGTGAAGGCCGCGGCGCGCGACACCGGAGCCGCCCGCCGAGCGTGGTGGCCATGGGCGTGGGCTGCGAGTGCCGTGGTGCTGGTCGGCCTCAGTGGAATCGGATGGATGGTGCTGAAATGAGTCTGATCAACCAGATGCTGAAGGAGCTGGATGCGCGCCGCTCCGAACCCGGCGGCGCAAGCCCGTTCGGCGGTCATGTACGCGCTGTTCCACAACGCCGCGGTCCGCACCCGGCGTGGTGGGTCGCGCTGGGCGCCTTCCTCGGGCTGGGGGCAGTGGTCGCATGGTTCATCCTGCGGCCGGTTGCGCAGCCATATCTCGTGCAAGCCCAGCTGCCGCTTAAGATGGATGTCGGTCTCAATCCGGTAGCGCCGGCCCGGCCAGACGAGCCGGTCGCTTCCGCACCCGCTACTCTGCCGGTCGCTTCCGCACCCGCTACTCTGCCGGTCGCTTCGGAAGAGAGGCCTGCAGCGGTGCTTCCGCCTTCTGCGGAGGCCGAGCCGGCGCCCACGCTTGCGGCCATGACGGCGGCTGACGCGGCGGCTCAGGCACGGGTGCCGTCGGCCCCCGCGGCACCGGCGGCGTTCCCTCCCTCACCCGCCGCACCGCCATCACCGTTGCGCCCAGCTGCCGCACTGCCGGCTGCCCACCGCGCCGAGCCCGTCGCTGCTCCCGTGGACAGCCGGGTCCCCGCGCAACCGATCACCAAGCAGGTTCAGGAGCCGACCCGTGCCCAGCGCGCCGAGAACGAGTTTCGCAAAGCGACCGTCGCATTGCAGCACGGAAGGCGCGCGGACGCGGAAAACGGCTTCGAACAGGCGCTGATCCTCGATGCCGGGCACGCGGCAGCCAGGCAGGCCCTGATCGCGCTTCTGCTGGAAGGGAAGAACGTGGACGAGGCGGTCCGCCTTGCCCGGGAAGGGCTGGAGCAGGACGCACGGCAGACCGGGTTCGCGATGATTCTTGCGCGACTGCAGGTGGAGAAGGGCGAGTTGAAGCCGGCCATCGACACGCTGCAGCGCAGCCGACAGCATGCCACGGAGCGCGCCGACTACATCGCCTTCCTCGCCGCCTTGCTGCAGCGTGCCGAGCGTCACGCCGAAGCCATCGAGCAGTACGCGCAGGCACTGCAGCGCACCCCGCAGAACGGCGTCTGGTGGATGGGTCTCGGGATCTCGCTGCAGGCGGAGCAGCGCAGGGGCGAGGCGATGGAGGCGTTTGCACGGGCAAAGGCCAGCCAGTCGCTTTCGCCGGACCTGGTCGCCTTCGTGGAGACCAGGCTGGCCCAGCTTAAATGATTCTGCGCGCCTGGTCGGATGGAAGCGCCTTCTCATGAGGCGGCGCGACGAAGGCGCGCAGGCGCTGCACCAGGTCCGCGGCATCCTCGCCGTGCAACAGAAGCGCCGCCTGGTCGCGGTTGAGGAAACCTTGCTGGACGACGTGCTCGAGGAAGGCGATCAGGCCGTCGTAGTAGCCGGCGGCGTTGTATAGAGCAATCGGTTTGTCGTGCAGGCCGAGCTGGGCCCAGGTGTACACCTCGAACAGCTCTTCGAATGTGCCGATGCCTCCCGGCATCGCCACGAAGCCGTCCGCCAGTTCCGCCATCAGGGCCTTGCGCTCGTGCATGTCCCTGACCACGTGCAGCCGGGTCAGGCCCGTATGGCCGACTTCGCGCGCCATCAGCGCCTCGGGAATGACACCGACGGCTTCGCCGCCTAACCGCAGCACTTCATCGGCGATCACGCCCATGAGCCCGACCTTGCCGCCGCCATAGACCAGTGAAACGCCGCTGGCGACCATCGCAGCCGCCATGCGTCGCGCGGCAGTCGCGTAGGCGGGGGACGCTCCCATGCGGGAGCCGCAGTAGATGCAGAGTGTCTTCATGTAAGGGGGGCGGGCAAAGCGGCGATCATACAACGCAGCGTGTCCGGAAGCCCTGACCAAATGCCGCCTGCGGCCTTGCGCCGCGCTGCCGAACGACTCACACTGGCTTTGCCGGCACGGCAAGCGATCAATTTTCTGTCCCGGTTTCTCAGGGCGCTTGTCTCAGTTTCGTCAGGTATTCGGCCGCCAGCTTTTCGAACAGCACATGGGTTTCGCCGCGCAGATAGGGGCCGATCAGCGAAAGGACCTGGTAGCAACCGCGCACCAGCGCTTCCGACATCGCCTGCTGCTCGGTGTACTTGCGAGGATTGCGCACGTATTCATACGAGAGCCAGTAAGTCGCGACCACCACCATGTTGGTCGAGAGTGCCTCGATCTCTTCGTCGCTCGCATCCATTGCCCCGTCCGCGCGCAGGCCCAGGCAAAGCTGCCTGGCCACCTTGGTCTTGTGTGAAAGGATCTGTTTGAAATGCAGTTCCAGTTTGCGGTTGCGCGAGAGCAGGTCGCTCAGGTCACGATAGAAGAAGCGGTAGCGCCAGACCAGCTCGAAACTCAGATGCAGGTACAGCCACACATCTTCCATCGTGGGCCGGCGGCCCTCGGGCACCGACAGCATGCGACCGATTTCGGTTTCGAACTGCGAGAACAGCGAGTTGACAATGTCGTCCTTGTTGCGGAAGTGGTAGTAGAGATTCCCGGGAGAGATACTCAGTTCCTCGGCGATCACGGTGGTGGTGATGTTCGGTTCGCCGAATTCGTTGAACAGGCGCAGCGACAGTTCGAGGATGCGCTCGCGCGTGCGGCGCGGGGCTTTCTGTTGCATGCTGACGGTCTCCCTTGCTTTGCTCGCCCGCTAGGATATCACTGCTGCCGGGCAGAACGAGCGCGAGACGGTCCTCACCCTGCCGCGTGCACCTTGTCCCGCAAGGTCCCGGGACGCGACGGGTCGCGCTGTTCGTCCGCCGCCAGCGTCTTGATCTCGCCGATCACCAGTTCCATCACCCTGGGGGTCGGCGCCAGCGCCACGTGGCCGATGCCGTGCAACGCGATATTTCGGGCACCTGGCAGGTGGGAAGAGGTTTGCGGTGACACGATGTTGTCGTGATGGGAATAAATGGAGACAAACAACCGGTAAGTCTGTTCGGTCTCGCTGGCTGCGAGTTCGCGCAGCCACTTGCTGCACAAGCCTTCCTGCTCGCGGACCGCCCACAGCATTTCCTGAGAATTGATTCCCGCGCCGAGCCGCGCGAGGGCAGTCCCGCGATGCGGCGTGCCGAGTGTGATGACCTTCGCCACGCGCGTGCTTCCGTGCGCGCGCAGGTACGCGCGGACCGCAAGCCCTCCCATGCTGTGGGCGACGATCACGATGCGTTCTTGCCCGCTATCGCGACACAGTTCTTCGACGGCGGCATGAATATGCGCGGCATACCCGTCGATGCTGCCGAACACCGGTTCCATGTCGAGGGCATGATGGGTAATGCCGGCGCGAGAGAGGGCTACGCTGAACGGCGCCCAGTATCCGCTGTTGCAGCCATAGCCGTGCACCAGCAGTACCGGCAGCTCGCGCGTACCGGCGATGGGGCGCTTGTGAAACCGCTTGAACGGCAGGTGCCATGACGATGCCGTCAGCGAAGCTCGTACTTCGCCGAGGAAAAGGGCGAGCCTGCCGCGCCAGTCCAGCTTGCAATGCTCCGGCAGCGGGCTGCGAAAGCGATGCGCGAGCATGAAATTGTTGGCGATGATCAGTATGCGTACCGCGGGTACGGCGGCAATCGCCATTGCGGCGGCAAGTAGCACATTCTGGATGCCGAGCGTGCGGGTGAAGAGCAGGTAGAGCGCCGTCGCGATTGCAGCTTGCAGAATCAGCAGCAGGCGGGTCAGCCAGGCGATCATTCGAAAACCGGTCTGTAGGGGAAGGGGGCCGAGCATAGCGCGTTTTCCACAGTTGGTCTCGCGCTGGACAGGGCGTGCCGCGTGGCGAACTCCGGGTGTCTCGTGCTTCCTGGTACGCAGTTTGCTGGCTTGCAAAGCAATTCAGACGCAGGCCCGGCATGAAGGTTTCGCTTCGGGTCTGCATCCGCCGTGGATTGCAAGGAGGAACCGGCCCATGGACCGACACACGACAGGATTCAAGCTGCGCAGGGAGCTGGAGCGGGTCACGCGTGCGCGCAAGGCCGCTGCGGCCGACCCCGCGCTCAGCGCACGCCGCCTCGCATTGCGCCGCTTCCAGGCAGATCGCATCGCCCGCACGCATTCCGATCTCCTGGCCGCAAGCGATTCAGCTCCGGCCGCTCGTTTCTTCCTGACCGACTTGTACGGCTCGCATGACCTGACCGAGCGGGATGCGAACCTGGCCCGCATCGTTCCCACGATGGAGCGCATGTTGCCGGAAGCGGCGCTGCACACGATCGCCGAAGCCGTCGCGCTGGACGCCCTGTCGGAAAAGCTCGACCGCATCATGGCCGAGGCGCTCGGCGTGGATTTCAGCGAAGCCGACTACGTCGCGGTGTTCCGCTCGCTGACCTCCACCCACGAGCGACGCTTGCAGCTCGCCCACATGGATTCCGTCGGGCGGGCTCTGTGCCAGTTGGTGCGCGTACCGCTGATCGGCTCGACCCTGCGCGTGATGCGCGGGCCCGCACGGCTCGGGCAGTTGATGCAGCTTCAAGAATTCCTGGAGCGCGGCTACCACGCTTTCAAGGGCATGCGTCATCCGGAGCGCTTCGTCGGGACCGTTGTTGAGCGCGAGCGCAAGTTGATGGAACGGATCTATGCCGGCGTGGAGGACCCGTTCGCGATCCATTAACTCTTCCTGGGCGGCGCCGGTTCCACCACCACCAGCCGGGTCCCGGCCAGCCGGTCATGCAGGAACTGGCGTTGCGGGTCAAGGAACGGCGTCAGCGCCCATAGCGCAAAGTTCGTCGCGGGAATCAGGAGCATGAGCGAACCTTCGGCGCCGACTGCGGCCGCCAGCGCCAGTCCCGGCAGGAACCATGCCCACGCCAGCACGTAGCGCAGCAACGCGCGGCCCGCGCCCACCGCCTTGCCGCTCGCATCGACCAGCCGCACGCGCCAGGTCTTCATTGCCAGCGTCTGGCCGCCGTGCGTCCAGAACCAGATGAAGTACAGTCCGAGCACGAAGAACAACACGTACTGAAGCTGATGGCGCAGGTAGAGCGCGTGCTTCTGTTCGAGCATGACGGCGAAAACGGCGCCGGCAAAGGCGACCACGCCGAACAGCAGCATCGCCTCGTAAAGCATGCTGGCCAGGCGGCGCTTGATGGAAGGGGCGGGGATCGGGATAGGCGAGGCGAGGGTTGTCAAGGCTGATCCGTGTAATTGCAGCACGCCGGAAGCTTGCATGAGCGGCAACGGCTGCGCCCGGCGAAGGTGCGCGCATCCTACCAAAAACCCGGGTTGTCGTCGCGCAAAAAGCGCCGAAAACCGCTTGATTTCAAAAGGATTCAGCACAAGGAAACTTGACCAAAATGGTGCGACGCATTAACTTATCACTCCCTTCGCACCCTGAAGGACTGTCTTCTCGTACATGGCGCATGACGCCTGTCCCAGCTAGACGCGCTTTATCCGAATTGCTCTAACCCACGCCACAAGCGTGAGAAACACGTAGCGGCATTCCAGTTACCTCGGCTGAACGAGTCGCGTTAAGCGGCGCTTTGAAACGCATCTACGGGTGCGCAACGAAGCGGCGTGACCGCACAAAGAAGGGAAGCCCTGGCCTGCAAGTCTGCGCGTGATTCGCGAGGGGAGAGCATCCGATCAATCTCCAATGGACCTTGAAAGGACTTGCAATGAGTGCAGAACTCACAGGCGCGGAAATTGTCGTGCGCTGCCTGGCCGAGGAGGGCGTCGAACACGTGTTCGGCTATCCCGGCGGCGCAGTGCTCTACATCTACGACGCAATCTTCAATCAGGAAAAATTCCAGCACATCCTGGTGCGCCATGAACAGGCCGCCATTCATGCCGCGGACGCCTATTCGCGCAGCTCGAACAAGGTCGGCGTGGCGATCGTCACCTCCGGCCCCGGCGTCACCAATGCAGTTACCGGCCTTGCCACCGCCTACATGGACTCGATCCCGATGGTGGTGATCTCCGGCCAGGTGCCTTCGCACGCGATCGGCCAGGACGCATTCCAGGAGTGCGACACCGTCGGCATCACCCGCCCCTGCGTCAAGCACAACTTCCTCGTGAAGGACGTGAAGGAGCTTGCGGCGACGATGAAGAAAGCCTTCTTCATCGCCACTACCGGCCGCCCCGGCCCGGTCTTGGTCGATATTCCGAAGGACATCACGATGCACAAGTGCGCGTTCGAGTATCCGAAGGAAGTCGACATGCGCTCGTACAAGCCGGTGGACAAGGGCCATTCCGGCCAGATCCGCAAGGCGGTGCAGCTGCTGCTGTCGGCCGAGCGGCCGATGATCTATACCGGCGGCGGCATCATCCTGGCCAACGCCGCCCCCGAGCTGAACAAGCTGGTCGACAAGCTCGGCTATCCGTGCACGAATACCTTGATGGGGCTGGGCGGATATCGCGCCTCCAGCGACAAGTTCGTCGGCATGCCCGGCATGCACGGTACCTATGAAGCGAACATGGCGATGCAGCACTGCGACGTGCTGATCGCAATCGGCGCGCGCTTCGACGATCGCGTGATCGGAAACCCGAAGCACTTCGCCACCCATCCGCGCAAGATCATCCACATCGACATCGATCCGTCGTCGATTTCGAAGCGGGTGAAGGTCGACATTCCGATCGTCGGCAACGTCAAGGACGTGCTGGTCGAACTGCTGTCGCAGCTCGACGCCGCCGAGGTGAAGCCGAATGCCCAGGCGCTGGCGGGCTGGTGGCGCCAGATCAATGAATGGCGCGGCCGCGAATGCCTAAAGTATTCGACCTCGAACGAAGTGATCAAGCCGCAGGAAGTGGTCGAGAAACTCTGGCAGGTCACCAAGGGCGACGCCTTCATCACCTCCGACGTCGGCCAGCATCAGATGTGGGCCGCGCAATATTACGACTTCGACAAGCCGCGCCGCTGGATCAACTCCGGCGGTCTGGGCACGATGGGCGTGGGCCTGCCGTATGCGATGGGGGTGCAGATGGCGAATCCCGATGCAACTGTTGCATGCATCACCGGCGAAGCCTCGATCCAGATGTGCATCCAGGAACTCGCCACCTGCAAGCAGTACCACCTGACGCCCAAGATCATCCTGCTGAACAACCGCTTCCTCGGGATGGTGCGCCAGTGGCAGCAGATCGATTACGGCTCGCGCTATTCCGAGTCGTACATGGACTCCCTGCCGGATTTCAACAAGCTGGCCGAAGCGTTCGGCCATGTCGGCATGAAGATCGAGAAGCCGGGCGACGTGGAAGGCGCGCTGAAGGAGGCCTTCGGCATGAAGGACCGCCTGGTGTTCATGAACTTCATTACCGATCAAACCGAGAACGTCTGGCCGATGGTCAAGGCGGGCAAGGGCTTGACTGAAATGCTGCTCGGTTCGGAGGATCTGTAATCATGCGCCACATCATCTCCGTACTGCTGGAAAACGAAGCGGGCGCCTTGTCGCGCGTGGTCGGCCTGTTTTCTGCCCGCGGCTACAACATCGAGACGCTGACCGTTGCGCCGACCGAGGATCCGACGCTGTCGCGAATGACCATCGTCACCTCCGGCTCGGACGACGTGATCGAGCAGATCACCAAGCACCTGAACCGGCTGATCGAGGTCGTGAAGGTGGTCGATCTGACCGAAGGCGCGCATATCGAGCGCGAGCTCATGCTGATCAAGGTCCGTGCAGTCGGCAAGGAGCGCGAAGAAATGAAGCGGACCGCGGACATCTTCCGTGGCCGCATCATCGACGTCACCGAGAAGACTTACACGATCGAACTGACGGGTAACAAATCGAAGCTTGACGCCTTCATCGAATCGATCGACCGCACCGCGATCCTGGAAACCGTCCGCACCGGCGGCTCCGGCATCGGCCGCGGCGAACGCGTTCTCAAAATCTGATCAACAAAATCAACCATTACCTAGTTAGGAAGATCATGAAAGTTTTCTACGACAAAGACTGCGACCTGTCCCTCATCAAGGGCAAGAACGTCACCATCATCGGCTATGGCTCGCAAGGCCATGCCCACGCGCTGAACCTGAACGATTCCGGCTGCAAGGTGACCGTCGCCCTGCGCAAGGGAGGCGCATCCTGGGAGAAGGCGAAGAACGCCGGCCTGAACGTCATGGAAGTCATCGATGCGGTCAAGCAGGCTGATGTCGTGATGATCCTGCTGCCGGACGAGAACATCGCCCAGGTCTACAAGGAAAACGTCGAGCCGCACGCCAAGCAGGGCGCCGTGCTGGCCTTCGCGCACGGCTTCAACGTCCACTACGGCCAGGTCGTGCCACGCGCCGACCTCGACGTGATCATGGTCGCGCCGAAGGCGCCCGGGCACCGCGTGCGCGAGCTCTACCAGGCGGGCGCCGGCACCCCCGGCCTCGTCGCCGTCCACCAGGACGCGAGCGGCGCCGCCCTCGACCTCGCGCTCGCCTACGGCACCGCGATCGGCTGCGGCCGCGTCGGGCTGCTGGAGACGACCTTCGCCGAGGAGACCGAGAGCGACCTCTTCGGCGAGCAGGCCGTGCTCTGCGGCGGCGCCACGCAGCTGATCAAGATGGGCTTCGAGACGCTCGTCGAGGCGGGCTACCAGCCGGAGATCGCCTACTACGAGTGCCTCAACGAGCTGAAGCTGATCGTCGACCTGATTTATGAAGGCGGCATCGCCAACATGAACTACTCG
>DATLGF010000309.1:0-2428 GCA_035540575.1 Noviherbaspirillum sp. | reverse complement strand
AGGCTGAACCAACTACCGCTGCACGATCAGCGGGCTTACCTGGATGCTGCGCTGAAGCAGCATTGCCGCAGCTTCGGCGTCGGCCCGGCTCGCGAACGGGCCGCTGAAAAGCCGGAACAGCCCGCCTTGCTCAACCACCTCGATCGGCGGCAGCGCGAGTCCGGACTGCTGGCCGAAGCGCTGGCGCGCGGCCGCCGCGTTCGCCGCCTGCCCGAATGCGCCGAGCTGCAGGAAGATGCCGGAGCCGGTCATCGGCGTGGACGCGGCCGGGACGAGCACAGGCTGTGCCGGCGTCTGCACGAACACCGCTTCGCTTGCCAGTGCCACGCGTTCGGGCATGTCCGGCTGGGCGACTTCGGCCGCCTCCGCGGTCTCGGCGCCGCCCGAGGTGGCAAGCACAGCCGGCGGCGCGGCGCGTTCGCGCTCCTGCGCCATCCGGCGGATCTCGTCCGGCAGCAGGCGCTCGACCTCGAGCAGCGCGCTGCCCTTGGTCAGGTAGCCGAGCTTGAGCGCGGCCGTGTAAGACAGATCGATGATGCGTCCGGCGACGAAGGGTCCGCGATCGTTCACGCGCACGATCACCTGGCGGCCGTTCTCCAGATTCGTCACGCGCACGTAGGACGGCAGCGGCAGCGTCGGATGCGCGGCCGTCATCTTGTACATGTCGTAGGGTTCGCCCGAGGAGGTGGTCTGGCCGTGGAACTTCTTGCCGTACCAGCTTCCGCGCCCGCGTGCCTTGTACGGGCGGTCGTCGGTGAAAGGCGTGTAGTTCTTGCCGAAAACGACATAGGGACGATTGCCGCGCGTGGTGTACGGTTCGATGCGCGGTTCGGCGTCGGGGATGTCATGCAGACCGTCGGGCGGATTGTCGCCGGGGCCATCGTCCAGGTAGTAGCCGCCGCGCCCGGAGCCGGCCGGGGGCAGGTTCGGCAAGTCCGCGCGGGCGACCGGAGCGGGCGCGGACGTGGGAGCAGGAGTGGGAAGAGGACTTGGCGGCGTGGTGTCCGAGGTCAGCGGGACGCTGCTGCACCCCGCCAGCGTAAATACCGCCGCCGCGCACATCCACCCCAGGCGCTTGCCCGCCGTCCGCCTTCCCTGATACTGCATGCCGTTCCCCTCTTGTCGATGGCAACCGGCCGATTACGGCCGGCTTGAAAGAAGGAAACAGTTTGCAGCGAGACATGCGTTGCCGCAACCTAATGTTGCGCGTTGTCACACTGTCGAGGCGTCAGCTTTGTATCAGCTTGCGATGACGCTGGATGCTCATCAGCATGCCGAGCCCGAGGCCGAGCGTGACGAAGGCGGTGCCGCCATAGCTGATGAATGGCAGGGGCACGCCGACGACCGGCAGGATGCCGCTGACCATGCCCATGTTGACGAACGCATAGGTGAAGAAAATGGTGGTGATCGCCGCCGCGAGCAGGCGTGCGAACAGCGTCGGCGCATTGGCGGCGATGAGCACGCAGCGTCCGATCAGGAACAGGTAGAGCAGCAGCAGTACGCCGTTGCCGATCAGGCCGAATTCTTCCGAATACACGGCGAAGATGAAGTCGCTGGTGCGCTCGGGGATGAAGTCCAGGTGCGTCTGGGTGCCGTTCAGCCATCCCTTGCCGGACACGCCGCCGGAGCCGATCGCGATTGTCGACTGGATGATGTGGAAGCCGCGCCCGAGCGGGTCGGTGGTCGGATCGAGCAGCATCATCACGCGGCCGCGCTGGTAGTCGTGCAGCATCGACCATATCACCGGCAGGCTGGCCAATCCGGCCGCGCCCAGCGTAAACAGGATCTTCCACGACAGGCCGGCGAAGAAGATCACCGCAAAGCCGGCGGTGCCGACCAGGAGCGACGTGCCGAGGTCGGGCTGCTTGAGGATCAGGCCCATCGGTATCATCAGCAGGATCGCCGCGATCAGATACTCCTGCCAGCGGATGAAGCCCTCGCGCTTCTGGAAGAACCAGGCCAGCATCAGCGGCACGGCGATCTTCATGATCTCGGACGGCTGGATCACGATGCCAAGGTCGATCCAGCGGCGCGCGCCTTTCTTCACGATGCCGAACATCGCGACCGCGACCAGCAAGGCCACCCCGGCCACATACAGCGGCACCGCAAAGCGCATCAGGGTCTGCGGCGGGATCAGGGCCGCCATCCACATCACGACGAAGGCGACCAGGATGTTGCGGATCTGGCCCTCGAAACGTCCGGGCGCATCCATTCCGGCCGAATACATGGTGACCAGGCCCACGGCCACCAGCAGGAACACGATCAGCGCCAGCGTGCCGTCGAACACGGCGATGTAGGGCTTGACGGTAGGCCAGAGCGCGCGGCGCTGGTTCAGGTGTGCCGTATTCATTGGGCGGCTCCGGGTGCGGATGCGGGCTGTGCCGGCCGGGCGGACGACGTGGCGGCGACACGCGCCGGCGCGGCGGCG
>DATLGF010000308.1:0-4072 GCA_035540575.1 Noviherbaspirillum sp. | reverse complement strand
CGGATGGCGGATTCGGCGCGCGCACCTCGCGCGCTGTGCGCCAGCGGCGCCAGCGCGCACGCAGGCCGGCGGGAGCAGTCCCTTCCCACTCGAGAAAGCGGTGCAGGTCGTCGACGATCGGGCCCGTGAGTTCGACCGCGTAGTCCTGCTTGGATTCCGGACCGTAATCGGCAAGATGGTCGGCCGAGAAATTGATGCCGCCGATGTAACCCAGCCTGCCGTCGATGACGACCATCTTGCGGTGCATGCGTCTGAACAGTTCGAGGCGGCGCGCCAGGTGCAGGCGCTTGGAAATCCAGCTCAGCTCCCCGTACACCTGGAAGTTCACGCCCGCGTCCGCCAGCTCGCGTATGTAATGCTCGCTGAGCTTGGACGGCGGCGATCCCCAGCCGTCCACCCGGACCGTCACGGCGACGCCGCGTGCGACCGCGTCGAGCAGCACGTCCTTCAACGCCAACCCGATCTTGTCCTCGTACAGGATGAAGGTCTCGATCAGGATCTGGAAGCGGGCGCCGGCGATCGCGTCGAACACACGCGGATAGTACGCTTCGCCGTTTTCCAGCAGCACGACGCGATTGCCTTTCTTCCAGCCGTTCTTCATAGGTCGATCTCCGCGGCTAGCGGGGTGTGATCCGAGAGGTGGGTCCAGGGCCGGCGCGGCAGCACCATCGGTGCATGGGCGTTGGCGTTGCGCACGTAGATCCTGTCGTTGCGCAGCAGCGGCCAGCGTGCCGGAAACGTGCGAGCCGGTTCCCCGAAGGCTTCCACGAACACCTCGCGCAGCTTTGCTTCGCGCACCAGTTGCGCGTGCGCGCGCAGACGCCAGTCGTTGAAATCACCGGCCACGATCAGCGGAGCGTCAGACGGCACTTCGGTCGCGAGCAGATCGCACAGCAGGGCGGTCTGCGGCCTGCGATGTTTGTCCCACAGCGCGAGGTGCACGCAGATCGCATGCAGGTGAACACCGGAATCGGGCGCGTGCAGGACACAGTGCAGCAGACCGCGCTTCTCGGGATCGCTGGCCGATATGTCGTGGTTCTGGTGACGCAGGATCGGCCACTTGGACAGCAAGGCGTTGCCGTGGTGGCCGTGCGGATAGACCGCATTGCAGCCGTACGCGTACGAGGGCCAGATCGACTCTGCAAGGAATTCATACTGCGGCGCGTCGGGCCAGTTGGCGAAGCGCATTTGGTGCGCAACGTGCTTGCCCAGCACCTCCTGCAGGAACACGATGTCCGCGCCCACGGTGCGCACCGCCTCCCGCAGTTCGTGCAGCACGAACCGACGATTGAGCGCCGTAAAGCCCTTGTGTGTATTGACTGTAAGAACCTTGCGGGACGCGGCGGGAGCGGAGGATGCGGCGGCCATGTTGCTCTGCTTGCAGGGAACGTGCCAATCAGGCGCGGCGCAGCCCGCTTTGATTTTTCATAACCGATTTATGGTGAGCGGTTGCTAGGCTTGCTTGATTCGCACGCAGTTGTCCACGCAGTTGTCCCCACCATTGGACAGCCGGAGGAAGAGCATGAGCCAGACTGAATCGATCCTTCATTACCGCGCCTACAAGCCGAGGCCGTTCACGGCGGAGGAGCGCGACCGGGTAACGATCCTGTTCGGCGGCCTGCACTGGCGCGCCGAGCGGCTGCTGCAGGGATCGATCGAGAACTGCGGCTACAAGGCGCGCGTCCTTCCTCCCGCAACCAAACAGGACCTGCTCACCGGTCGCGAGACGGCCGACATCGGCCAATGCTGTCCGACCAGCTTCACTACCGGAAATCTCGCCAACTTCCTGCGCGAGGAGGCAAAACGCAAGGGTGCGAAGGCGGTCGAGGACGAATACGTGTACGTGACGGCAGGCGCCTGCGGTGCCTGCCGCTTCGGGCAATATCACCAGAGCTACGAGCTGTCGCTGCGCAACATCGGCATGGAATCGTTCCGCATGTTCCTGCTCGATCAGGACGTCTCGGACCAGGGAACCAAGCACGGAGGCGGACTGGATATCAATCTGCCGTTCACCCTTGGCGCCGCATGGGCGATGCTGGTCGCCGACGTGCTGCAAGACATGGAATACCAGATCCGCCCGTACGAGGTGCGGCCGGGACAGACCAACGAAGTCGTGAAGGAATCGGTCGAATACCTGTACGAAGTGTTCCGCAACCGCCCGTATCGCAAGGGGAAGTGGGACGCGGTGCTGTGGCACATGGCCACGCCGTATTTCGCGAACGCGCTGCGCGAAGTTCGGCGCCGGTTCGAGCAGATCGAGGTGGACCGGCTGCGCGTGAAGCCGACCGTCAAGATTACCGGCGAGTTCTACCTGCAGACGGTCGAGGGGGATCCAAACTACAACATCCAGCACTGGCTGGAGAGGGAAGGGGCGGAAGTCTACCCCGCCGCGGTGATGGTCTGGCTCGACTACCTGTTGCGCCTCGCCGCGCAGCAGCAGGACGATCGCGCCCACGTGCAGCGCGGTGCCCGCTGGCGGGCCCGCGCCATTCGTACGGGACAGCGCCTGCTGCGCTGGAACCATGACCGCATGCGCGGCGCGCTCGGCGGCATCCCGCGCGAAATGCCGGAGCAGAACGAATTGCGCGACCTCGCTGCTCCGTATTATCACAGCCGCCTCGATGGCGGCGAGGGCGACATGCTGATCGGTAAGGCCCTGTGGGCCTACAAGCACAAGAAGGCGCACATGACCTGTGAGCTGTCGCCGTATTCCTGCATGCCGAACACGATGAGCATCGGTGCGATGGCGGCGGTGCTCGGCAAGTATCCGGACCTGCTGTACGCGCCACTTGAGGTCAAGGGCGACGCCGAGGTGCATGCGCTGTCGCGCTGCCAGATGATCCTGACCGAGGCGAAGAAGCAGGCGCAGCGGGAATACGAGGAGGCGCTAGAGCAGACCGGATTGACCACCGAACGGGCGCGCGAACTGCTCGATGCCGCGCCGCAATTCAGGCGCGCGACTTTCAGGCTGCCGCACTACGGCATGGCTGGCGCCGCGGCCAACATGGTGATGCATCTTGCACGCGAACAAGGTGCAAGGCGGGGTGCGGCACGGAGGAGTCGATGAGCGGGCGGCAGAAGGCGGCGGTGGCCGACGCGAAGCCGATGCTGTTCGTTGACAATCGCCCGCTGCTGCGACGTCCCGGCGCACCCGCCGCCTGCGGGGCGCAGGCATCCGGCATTCGCTTCGTCGGACTCGATGTGGGATCGACCACGGTGAAGGCGGTCGTGATGCAAGGCGGGCGCAGCATCTGGCGTGACTACAAGCGCCACGGCACGCGCCAGGCCGAGATGGTGCTGGCGTTTCTGGAGCGCATCGAAGCGGAATGCGGACTGGAGCCGGGCACCGACCGCATCTACCTGACGGGCTCCGGCGCCGGCGGACTGGCGCCGCTGATCGGCGGCAAGTGCGTGCAGGAAGTGGTCGCGGTTGCCGCCGCCGTCGAAAAGCTGCATCCCGATGTGCGCTTCGTCTCCGAGATCGGCGGCGAGGACATGAAGACCGTTTTCTTCACGCCGGCGGGCAACGGCAACAGCAAGCAGGTCTACATGCAGTCGGCCTGCAGCGGCGGCACTGGCACCTTCGTCGAGAAGACCGCGCGCAAGCTCGGCATTGCGACGGAGGATCTCGCGCTGATGCCGTATGAAGGCATGAACCTGCACAAGGTCAGCTCCAAGTGCGGCATCTTCGCCGAGGCCGACGCCAACACGCTGGTGAAATCGGGCGTTCCGGTGGAGGAAATCATTGCCAGTCTCTACGAGGCCGTGGTGTACCAGAACCTCGCTTCGCTCACGCGCGGCAATACGCCGCTGCCGCGCGTGTTGCTGCTGGGCGGGCCGAACCTGTTCTTCAAGGGGCTGCAGCAGGCCTGGCAACATCACCTGCACAAGCTGTGGAACGAGCGCCGTGTCGAGTTTCCGGCCGATGCGGCGCCGGAATCGCTGATTCTCGTGCCCGAGGACGCGCTGTACTACGCCTGCCTCGGTTGCGCCGAAGTCGGCGCGGCGGATCATGCCGGCTCCGCGCTCTACAGCGGCACCGAACGACTGTGCTGGTGGATCGATGTGGGCC
>DATLGF010000307.1:0-3823 GCA_035540575.1 Noviherbaspirillum sp. | reverse complement strand
CTTGCCGAGCGCATCCTGCACTTCCTGCGGCATGCCGCAGGAAGTGCAGGATGCGCTCGGCAAGATGGTTCCGTTCCCGCCGCGCCTGGGCAAACCGGCCGAGTATGCGCACCTGGTCAAGACCATCGTCGAGAACGTGATGATGAACGGCGAGACGATCCGCCTGGACGGCGCGATCCGCATGCAGCCGAAGTAAGTCCGCGCACGGCGGGGCGGGGTACCGGCAACGGCAGGCCCCGCCGCATTCCTCCCACGACAGATGCCGAAGGCAACCCGCGCCGGCGCGACGCGGCAAGCGGCATCTTCTCAGCGTCGCTCATGGCGCATTGCTGCGCGCATTCGCTTCGCTCGTGCCCGCGCGCGCACGATCCATTTCCAGGTCCGTGTCCTCCGGCATCGCCAGAAACGGCGTGATCGCCTGGACGACCTGTTGCGGCGCGCTGAATTGCACCGCATGTCCCCAGCCGGGAATGACGGCGACGTCTTGCGCGCGGGCGAGTGCGGCGGCGTCCGTGAGCCACGACTGCGGAACCAGCGTGTCGCGCTGGCCGCATACGAGCATCACCGGTACCGAGATACGCGCAAGCTTGCGCTCGATCGGGTCGCGCATCAGGCTTTGCGCCTCGGGCACCACGCGCCAGCCCATGCGCAGGTAATCCTTCGCGATATGGAGTAGCAGCGCCGGCCGCTCGAATGCGCCGCCGGCGAGAAAGCGCGGTGCGATGCGCAGCAGGTTGCGCAGCGACGGCGCCAGCGTCGGCCCGATCAGGATGAGGCGCGCCACCCGGTCCGGATGCCGTAGCGCGAAGTCTGCCGCCACCTGACAACCCATCGAATGGCCGACGATGCTGGCGCGCTCGATGCGCGCGGCCTGCATCCACTGCGCCAGCGCGTCGGCCAGGCCGCGCACGTCGAGCGGGACGGCCGGCGCTTCGCTGTGCCCGTGTCCCGGAAGGTCGGGTGCGTAGACGGTGAAGCGCGTGGCCAGCCGCTCCGCCGCCGGCAGGAAATAGGAGCTCGACACGCCCAGCCCGTGCACGAGAACGACCGGCGGCGCGCCCGATGCCGGATGCCCCGCGACCCGCGCAATGACGTGCCGGCCCGCGATCGTCCATTGCCTTTCATCGAGCCGGCGCAGCTCCCCGCGTGCCAGCATCACGCGCCGGCGGGTCCGGGCACGCGCTGCACGAGCCGCGGCGCAAGCGAGGAGGGCGGCCAGCGCGAGCACCCATACCCGTTGGCTTCCGGGCGGACTCATTGCCGCCTGCTGCGGATGGGGGTGACCTTGGCGAGCGGACGCTGCTGCATCCCGCCTTCGCGGTACTCGCGCAGTTCTTCCGTTGCGCGCGCCTCGCCCTGCTCGGTCAGGCGCTCGAGGTACTGCGGCGAATAATCGAAATCGCGCGAAATGTGTTCGTACTCGAACTGGGCGCGACTGATGCGCACCACATCGATATGGCCGATGCGTTCGTCGAGCAGCCTGCGGTAGTCGGCTTCGATCTGCTGCATCAGCGCGGGGGGCGTCTCATGCTCGCGTGCGGCGGCGTGCAGGCGCGTGACGGCGTCGACATAGGCGTTGCGCACCTTGAAGATTTCCAGGTCAAACGCCAGCTTGCCGCCGAGGATGATGTTCAGCATGCGGTACTGGGCAGAGATCGTGCTGGAGGGCAGGCCTCCAGCGCGCGCGTTGAACATGTCGACCACGATCACGAGCAGGTCTTGCAGTGTGTCGCGCGCAGGCAGCGTGGTGTGCAGGCGCGCCAGCACGTGGGGCAGCAGGCTCTCGCTGCGGATCTCGCCGTCCCAGAAGTAGCGTCCGCCGATCTCGACCGGCGAAAACAGCACGGGAATCGCGGTGCTCGCCGCCAGCATCGTCGGTGTCACATGCGTCTGGGCGCTGTCGAACAGGACTGCCTCCCCGCTCTGCACGTCGGTGGCGGCGACCGCCAGCAACGGCGCATTGCCGCGGTAGCGCCCGAACGCGGCCGACAGCGTCTGCTTGCTGCGTCCGACGTCGTAGAGCGGCATCCAGAAGCGCAGCATGTCGCCGACCGGAGTCCAGTACTGGTACAGCGGGCGAAACAGCGCGGGATTGCCCGTCAACAGGCCGGTCAGCAGGCCATTCCAGGCGCGCCAGTACTCGCCGGGAAACGGAATGAACGGCAGTGGAGGGTTCGGGGCATCGCGGCTCCAGAAACGCTCCAGCGCGGGCGTGGCCCCTTCCTCGTCATGGAGATGGCGCGCGATCAGCGCCGCGTTGACCGCACCGATCGATGCGCCGGCCACCGCAATCAGTTCATGCTCTTCCTCGCGCAGGAAGCGTTCGAGCGCGCGCCAGGCACCGAACTGAAAGGCGCCGAGGGCACCGCCGCCCTGGAGCAGCAACACAACTTTCTTTCCCATCTGGCACTCCGCTTGTCGTGCAATGCGACAGACATGACGGACAGTGGCGGATTGGGCAAGTTGCAGCGCGGTGGGTAAAAAGGGAACGGCCTGTGGCGGTAGTGCCGTTCAGTCAGGCCATCGCGACTACGTGGTCGCCTCGGCGAAAGCCGGGGCCCCGCGTCTTCCATGTACTACGTATTGACGCCCCTGGTCCCCGGCTTTCGCCGGGACGACCGATACCATGCATGCCAATCTGAACGGCATGACGGCCCATGGCGGACCATTGGCAAGCGAACCGCCTCAGACGCGCCCGAGCAGGTCCGACAGCATGTCGATCATCTGGTCGATTTCCTGCGTGGTCACGTTCAGCGCCGGCATGAAGCGCAGCAAGTCAGGGCGCGGCGAGTTCAGCAGCAGGCCGATCGGCTCCATGTCGCGTCCGAGCTCGACCAGTTTCGGGCCGACATCCTTGCCCAGCTTCAGCGCCCGCAGCAAGCCTTCGCCGCGCTCGCCAGCCAGGCCGTGCCTGTCGCTGAGCTTGAGCAGCGCGTTGCGCAGGTATTCGCCTTTTTCCTGCACGGAACCGAGGAAGCCGGGCTTGAGCAGTTCCGACAGCACCGCAATGCCGATGGCCGTCATCACCGGGTTGCCGTTGTAGGTGCCCCCTTGCTCGCCAGCCTCGAAGCAGGCCACTTCCTCACGCGCGAGCAGCGCCGCCAGCGGCACGCCGCCGCCAATGCCCTTGCCGAGAGTCATGATGTCCGGCTCGATGTTCGAGAGCTGGTAGGCGAACAGCGCGCCGCAGCGGCCCATTCCAGCCTGCACCTCGTCGACGATCAGCAGCAGATTGCGTTCCTTCGTCAGCTTGCGTAGCGCCTGCATGAATTCACGCGTGGCCGGAATCACGCCGCTTTCGCCCTGTACCGGTTCGAGCATCACGGCGACAGTCTTGTCGGTGATGAGCTTCTCGACGCTTTCGATATCGTTCAGCTCGGCCTTGGCGAAGCCCGGGACCTGCGGCGCGAACATTGTGTCCCAGCCGGCCTTGCCGGAAGCGGACATGGTCGCCAGGGTGCGGCCGTGGAAGCCGTGGTTGAAGGTGATGATTTCGTAGCGGTTCTCGCCGGCTGCGTTCCTGTTGACCTTGCCCCACTTGCGCGCGAGCTTGATCGCGCCTTCGTTGGCTTCGGCGCCGCTGTTGGCGAAGAACACCCGGTCGAAGCAGGAGTTCGCGGTCAGCATGTTGGCCAGCACGATCGACGGCTCGTTGTAGAACGCCGGCGACGGATTGATCAGTTTTGCGACCTGCGCCTGGGCGGCCTCGACGACGCACTGCGGCGAGTGGCCGAGGCAGTTCACCGCCCAGCCCTGCAGCCAGTCCAGGTAGCGCTTGCCGTTATGGTCGGTCAGCCACATGCCGCGTCCCTCGGTGAACACG
>DATLGF010000306.1:0-3611 GCA_035540575.1 Noviherbaspirillum sp. | reverse complement strand
ATTCAGATCAATGCAATTGCGGGAGCGAAAGTTTCCCGACGGCAATGCATGCTACTGTGGGGGCGGCCTGATTTCCAACGGCCGTGAAGCGCCCGCATGCAACGTCTCCAATCAGTCGAAACAACACTCCTCGCAGGCTTCGCCCTCATCCTTCTGGTTTTCGGCCTGCTCTGCAGCGTGGTCTGGCACAGTGCGAAGCTGTCCGCGGCGGCCTCGGCGTCGGTCGTTCACACCCATGAAGTGCTCAACACCCTGAGCGAGGCCGCGGCGGCAATGGGGCGCGCGTCGGCGGCGAGCCACAGTTATGTGATCACCGGCAGCGCCGAACAGCTTGACCTGCGCGACGAATCTCTGCGCGACGCGGCCACCGCCATCGCACGCATTCATACCCTTGTTGCCGACAATCCGTCCCAGGCGACCCGCCTGGCCCGGGTGGAGGAACTGGTTGCAGAGCGGCGCAAGGTTTTTCTGGACTATCAGCGCATCCGCGACAGCCAGGGACTGATGCCGGCAGTTCAGGTATTCGGCAGCGGCCATCCGCTTGCAGTGCGGCTTCAGGACGCGATCGAAGGAATGATGGACGAAGAGCGCCGGCTGCTGCACGAGCGCAAGCTCGAGGAAGAGGCTACCCAGCGCTCGACGGCGATCAGCCTCGCCCTGCTGGCGGCGGCGCTGACCGCCGTGCTGGTCTTTCTGTTCTCGCGCATCACCCGCCAGACCAGGCTGCGCCAGGCGGCCGCGCAGGCGCTCGAGCAGAGCGAAGCGCGGCTCAAGCAGATACTCGACGTCTTGCCGGTGGCCGTCTTCATTTCCGACGCCGATGGCAGGCTGTCCATCAACCGGGCCGGTTACGACATGTTCCCGGGCGCGGCGGTGCCGGACCAGGGAACCGACCCCTATGCGCAGTTCCAGGGAACCCGGGTGTCGGACGGACGCCGCATGCAGGGCGACGACTGGCCGCTTGTGCGTGCGTTTCGCAAGGGCGAAACGGTGCGCGGCGAGGAAATCGAGATCGACAGCGCCGACGGCACGCGCGCGAGCCTGCTTGTGACAGCCGTGCCGCTGCGCAAAGCCGGCACCCGGATCACCGGCGGTGTGGCGGTCTGCCAGGATGTCACCGAACTCAAGCGCACCGAGCGCGGCCTGCGCATCGCGGCCCGTTTCGACGAGACGCGCACCCAGGCGCTGGCCCTGTTCAATGCCGGCTTCGATCGCGACCGCATGTTCAACGGTCTGCTCGAACTCCTGTGCACCAAGCATCCGTTTCCCGTTGCCGCCCTGTATCACTTCGACGACTGGGCTGGCAGGTTCAGGCTCGCGGCCGGCTGGGGCCTGCCCGCGGAGGCAACCAGGGAATTTGGCTTCGGCGAGGGACTGCCGGGCCAGGCCGCACAGGCCGGCAGGACGCTGGTGATCGAAGGTGGGCGAGCGCGACCCGGATTCTCGCTGCAGACCGGAATCGGGGAACACGAACCGCCGAGCGTGCTGATGGTGCCGGTGCTGATCCAGGACCGCTGTCCGGCGGTGCTGGTGCTGGCGGCCTCGCTCGAGGTTTCCCCCAGCGAACTCGCCTTTGTCGAAAGCTTGTGCGTGCAACTCGGCACCGCGCTCAGCAACCTCAAGCTGTACGACGATACCAGGCAGCTCGCGGAGCAGTTGCGCACGCGCAGCGAAGAAATCGCCAGCAAGAATGCGCAGCTGGAGGCGGCCAACCGCATGAAGTCCGAATTCCTCGCCAACATGTCGCACGAGCTGCGCACACCGCTCAACGCGATCATCGGCTTTTCCGAGCTGCTGATGAACGGGGTGGCGGGCGAGCTCTCGGCCGAGCAGCGCGAGTACGCGGGCGACATCTTCGGCAGCGGCCAGCACCTGCTTTCGCTGATCAACGACATCCTGGATCTGTCGAAGGTCGAAGCGGGCGCGATGAAGCTGGACCTGGCGCCGGTGAACGTGAAGTCGCTGTGCATGAACAGCGTGCTGGTGGTGCGCGAGAAGGCGCAGGCGGAAGGCATCAGGCTTGAAGTCGACGCCGCGGACGACCTGGGCAGCATCGATGCCGACGCCCGCAAGATGAAGCAGATCGTCTACAACCTGCTGTCGAATGCGGTGAAGTTCACCGAACGCGGCGGGACCGTGACGCTCGCGGCCCGCTGTGTCGACCGCGCGGCGGCCGGCAGGTTGAGCGGAGTGCGTTCCGGACGCAGTTTCCCGCTCGACAACGCGGGCAGCGACCGCTTCCTGGAGATCCGCGTGATCGACAGCGGCATCGGCATTGCGCCCGAGGAAATGGGGAAGCTGTTCGAACCGTTCAGCCAGCTCGACACCGGGCTCGCACGCCGCTTCGAAGGAACCGGCCTCGGGCTGACCATGGTCAAACGCCTTGCCGAACTGCACGGAGGGACAGTGGCGGTGGAAAGCGAGGCCGGGGCGGGCGCGAGCTTCATCGTCTGGCTGCCGTACCGAGAGGCGAAGCCGGACAATGCGGCCGGAAGCGGACGCGTTCACGGGCCGCAGCAGGACGGGCGCGAGGAAGCCGATGCGGCGGCCGGCCCATGGGCGCTGGTCGTGGAAGACGATGAACGAGCGGCCGAACTGATCCGGCTGCAACTGGAAGCCGAGGGCCTGGCCGTAGTACGCGTCGCGCGCGCGGAAGAGGCGATCGCGATCCTTGCTTCGCGCACGCCGGCGCTGATCACGCTCGACATCCTGCTGCCGGGACTGGACGGCTGGCAGTTCCTCGACCGGATCAAGGCAGTGCCGGAACTCGCGCGCATTCCGGTGGTGATCATCTCGGTCGTCGCGGAAAGCAATCGCGGCCTCTCGCTCGGGGCGGCGGCCGTGTTCGAGAAGCCGGTGAGGCGCGACGACCTGCACGAGGCGATCGCCGCACTGGGTATCGGCCCGACGGGCGGCTGCAGGGCCAAGGTGCTGGTTGTCGACGACGATCCGAAAGCGGTCGAGATCATCGCCGCGCACCTGCCGTCGCCGGGTTTCGAGGTGGTGCGCGCCTATGGCGGCGCGGAGGCGATCGAGAGCGCGCACAGGTCCGTGCCGGACCTGATCGTGCTCGACCTGATGATGCCGGAAGTGAGCGGATTCGACGTGGTCGAAAGCCTGAAGGGCAATCCGGACACGGTCCACATCCCGATCCTGATCGTGACCGCCCGGCACATCGCGCAGGACGAGCGCGAGGCGCTCTCCCGGCATGTCACCCGCATCATGCAGAAATCGGAGTTCAATCACGGCCGCTTCATCGGCGAGGTGCGCCGGGCACTCGGCGTACAGGCCAGGAGGCAGTGATGGCGGCGATCCTGGTCATCGAGGACAACGCGTTGAATCGCAAGCTCGTTCGCCTGATCCTCGAGAAGGCCGGCCACCAGGTGTGGCAGGCCTGTGACGCGGAACAGGGGCTTGCCTGCGCGTTCGCGCAACAGCCCGACCTGATCCTGATGGACA
The DNA here is from genome assembly GCA_035540575.1 of Noviherbaspirillum sp. Taxonomy (GTDB): domain Bacteria; phylum Pseudomonadota; class Gammaproteobacteria; order Burkholderiales; family Burkholderiaceae_D; genus Noviherbaspirillum. Next base: position 152 of record DATLGF010000306.1, on the reverse strand, counting down.
TGCAGTTGCCCGGCATCTCAGGTCTGGACGCGACGCGAAGGCTGAAGGCCGATCCGCGCACGCAGCGCATACCGGTGATCGCGGTGACGGCGATGGCCATGATGGGTGACGAGGCCCGATGCAGGGCGGCGGGCTGCGACGACTACATCACC
>DATLGF010000305.1:0-2706 GCA_035540575.1 Noviherbaspirillum sp. | reverse complement strand
GTCGGTGCCTTCCGCGATATGCCAGTCGATCAGCTTGCGCAGGCCCGGCAGGTCGAGGCTGCCGTCCTCATGCATGGGGGTCACGATCGCGACGATGCTGCCCTGAATCATGGTTTTGGTAGGGAGAGGAATGTAAAGGGTCGATTGTAGCGGATCGTTGCTCCCGTGGGGCAACCGCCAGGGAGCGTCAAGTCTCGAGCTCGGCCCACTCCGATGCGGCCGCCGGGCGGCGCAGCGCACAGATGCGCTGGATGACCGCAGGCCGGGGATGGCTGACCTGCCCGTCCTCGAACGCCGCCACTTGCCAATCCGCCGCCCGCAGCAGATCGAGCAGTTCGCCCCGCCCCAGCAGGAATTCGGCGCGCGCCGGTCTGCCGAAGCGCTCGTTACCGGCGGCGAAGGTTTCGTAGATCAGCATGCCGCCGGGCGCGATCGACTCCAGCAGGCCGGGAAACAGAGGACGATGCAGGTAGTTGGTCACGACGATGCCGGCGAAGCGCCGCGGCGCGAACGGCCAGGGCTCGCCCCGCTCGAGATCGAAGCACAGTGTTTCGATTCCGGCGCCGCGCGCGGAGGCCAGCGCCGCTTCGTCGCGGTCGACCGCGAGCACCGGATGGCCGAGCGCCGCGAGCAGGCGCGCGTGCCGGCCGCTGCCGCACGCGAGGTCGAGCACTTCGCCGGGCGGAATCAACGGCGCAAAGCGCACCACCCAGGGTGACGGCTGATCCACTGCTTCAGGTGTAGCTCAGCCCCATCGCCTCGCGCACATCGCGCATGGTCTCCTGCGCGAGCTTGCGGGCACGGTCGCAGCCGTCGGCAACGATGGCGCGGACCAGCGAAGGGTCGTCGAGGTACTGCTGTGCGCGCTCGCGCATCGGCTCCTGTTCCTTCAGGATACCGTCGATCACCGGCTGCTTGCACTCGAGGCAGCCAATGCCGGCCGAGCGGCAGCCCTTCTGCACCCACTGCTTGGTTTCCTCGTCTGAGTACACCTTGTGCAGCTGCCAGACCGGGCATTTTTCCGGTTCACCGGGATCGGTACGGCGCACGCGCGCGGGGTCGGTCGGCATCGTGCGCACCTTTTTGATCACGCTGTCCTTTTCTTCGCGCAGCGTGATCGTGTTGCCGTAGCTCTTCGACATCTTCTGCCCGTCCAGCCCCGGCAGGCGCGAAGCCTCGGTCAGCTTGACCTGCGGCTCGACCAGGATCAGCTTGCGGCTGCCCTCGAGATAGCCGAACAGGCGCTCGCGATCGATCATCGACAGGTTCTGCGCCTCGTCGAGCATCGCCTGGGCCTGGGCCAGCGCATCATCGTTGCCCTTCTCCTGGTATTCGTTACGCAGTTCCATGTAGATGCGGGCGCGCTTGCTGCCAAGCTTCTTGACCGCCTCCTGCGCCTTTTCCTCGAAGCCCTTCTCCTTGCCGTACAAATGATTAAAGCGGCGCGCGATCTCGCGCATCATCTCGATGTGCGGAATCTGGTCCTCGCCAACCGGCACCAGCGTGGCGCGGTAGATCAGCACGTCGGCCGCCTGCAGCAGCGGATAGCCGAGGAAGCCATAGGTGGCCAGATCCCGATCGGCCAGTTTTTCCTGCTGGTCCTTGTAGGTCGGCACCCGCTCCAGCCAGCCGAGCGGTGTCGACATCGACAGCAGCAGGTGCAGCTCCGCATGCTCAGGCACGCGCGACTGAATGAACAGCGTCGCCTGTGCGGGATCGATCCCGGCGGCCAGCCAGTCGATCAGCATGTCCCAGGTGCTGGTCTCGATGATGCTCGGATCGTCGTAATGCGTGGTCAATGCATGCCAGTCGGCGACGAAGAACATGCACGGCAGTTCGGACTGCAGCTTGATCCAGTTCTTCAGCGCACCGTGGTAATGGCCGAGATGCATTGCGCCGGTGGGACGCATGCCGGAAACGACACGTTCGGGATACATAATCTTTTCTTAGCGAAGTAGGAAAGTCAGCGGCGAAACCAGGATCATCAGGACCGCGTGGGCGGCCTCCATGACCGGGATCATCCAGTAGCGTAGCGCACCGAGCAGGACCAGGCCAATCACGATGAAGAAGCCGTACGGTTCCAGCTGGGCAAAGCGGTAGGCCAGGCGGTTCGGCAGCAGGCTGGTCATGACCCGGCCGCCATCGAGCGGCGGAACCGGAAACAGGTTGAACGCGAGGATCACCAGGTTCAGCAGGACGCCGGCCTCGGCCACGCGCAGGAAGAACGGCTCATCGATGCCGACCACACGCAGCAGGATCGCGAACACCAGCCACAGGAAAGCCATCACCATGTTGGCGCCCGGACCGGCGAGCGCCACCAGCGCCATGTCGCGACGCGGGTTGCGCAGGTTCCCGAATTGCACCGGAACCGGCTTGGCATAACCGAACAGGAACGGGCTGCCGACCGCGAACAGGATCAACGGCATCGCAATCGTGCCGATCGGATCGATGTGCTTGACGGGATTGAGGGTCATGCGCCCCATCATGTAGGCGGTAGCATCGCCGAGCCGCTTCGCCGCATACGCATGCGCCGCTTCGTGCAGGGTGATCGCCAGGATCAGGGGCAGCGCATAGACCGTAAGGGTCTGGATGGCTTGATTCATGCGGGCATTCTAGCAGAGGGGGAAGTTGCGCCGGACGCGGCGACCCGTCCCTGTTCGGCCTGTAAGCGCCACGGCGCAACTTCCCCCTCTGCTAGAATGCCCG